>JAAUPH010000402.1 GCA_012035435.1 Sphingopyxis sp.
TTGGGAAGTTTTCGTTCTTCTATCGGATCGGATTCTGCTTATCGATGGAGAGGAACATTGCCAACACAACATCAACAAAGAACAGTGGCTAAAAGAAAATAGGACGATGAATCCCACTCGTCTGCTATCAATTTTCTTTTCTCTATTTATTCTCCGATCTGCCGGCATCTGTCTATGGAAAAGGCAAGGTTAAGATCGACGATCTACCCAATAATACGAATGTCAGGGTTATTTCTAGTTATTCTTGCGCGATCTTCTCGGCATGTTTTTCTTCAGCGGGGAAAAAATCGAGATGTCCGATTGATTCTTTTCTTTTTCTTCATTCTTTCTTCCAACTGCTTTTCCAGCAGTTCGGTGACGGTGGTGCACTGTTCGCGGTAATAGATCGGCACGAACACGAAGGCGAGGATCATCAGGCCGACAAAACCCGCAATCTCCCACCATGCCAGCAGCAGCATCTGGTTGCCGTTCATCCCCACCAGCTGATCGGTGGACAGGTTGGTGAGCGTGATCGAGCCTGCCACAAACAGCCACGACAGCTTCGCCGCCGGCAGATAGACGTCCTTGCGCGAGCCATCATGTTTGTCGCGGCGGATGGTGAGCCAGGTGACCAGCCCCACCAACATGGTCAATCCGACGCAGACCGCGATCTGGATCATGCTCCCTGTGGGCATGGCATCGAACATTGTACGCTTTCCCCTCAACTCCTGCGCGGTTACAGCGCATTGCCGGAAGCCCGACAAGCCTTGGGGCGATATTCATCACCGGCGCGGGTTGGGAGAAGGCGTTTGGAGTTGGTGCGGCTCGATGGCGAAACGCTGACGCTGGTTTTCGCGCTGGAAGAGGGAGGCGCGGCGGACTGTATCTATTGCGGCACGCGCCTGCCCGATGGCGAAGACCTTGCGGCTCTCGCCCAAGCCACAGCGCGCGGGCGGCACGAAAGCCAGCCCGATATGCCGCCGGTGCCGGGGTTGCTGCCAGAACGCAAGGGCGGGTGGGGGCGGCACGCCTGCAGCGTCGTTGATGCGCTCTGGCAAGGCAGCTGACACCGACTTCAAGGTAAGCGCATGGAGCAGCGACGGCCGGACCTTGGCGATAAGCTTTGTGGATCACCTGGCCGGCCTGAAAATCGACCAGTCGTGGCGGGTCGCCGCTGCAGGGGTGGTCCGAGTTAGGCAACATCTGACCAATTCGGGCAAGGCGACCTTTGTCCTGACCCGCCTGAGTTCGATTGCAATGCCACTCCCTGCGAGATTTGCTGAGGTCTTCAGCTATTCGGGCCGCTGGACCGGGGAAATGCGCGAAACGCGGCGCGCCATAGCCCCGATGGGTTGCGCGTGTGACAGGCACGGGAAAAACCGGTTTCGGCGGCAACGCCATCACGCTTCACGACCCAGCGACAGGCGAGGTGCTCGGCGTCCAACTTGCTTGGAGCGGCGACCACGAAACGCGGATTGATTGCGACCCGCAAGGCAATTCTGACGGGAGAGCCGTCCTGCAAATGGGTGCAGTGATCGAAGCCGGAGAGATCGAACTGCCCCCGAATGGGGCCTTTGAAAGCCCCGAGGCGGTCCTCGCTCTCGCTCCGGATCGCAACACACTCGCCCGGCAATGGCACGCGAATATCCGTGCAGACGTTCTGCCCGGACGAAGCGGCTGGGGACCGCGCAAGGTGCACATCAATTCGTGGGATGCGCTGGGTATCAACCTTTCGCAAGATGGGCTGATGCGCCTCGCCGATGCGGCAGCACAGGTCGGTGTGGAACGCTTCGTGCTTGATGACGGATGGTTCAAACGGCGGCGGAGTACTGTCTCAAGTCTTGGTGACTGGACGGTGTGCCCCGACATATTCCCCGACTTGCTGACGCCGCTGATCGAACATGTTCATCAGCACGCGATGGATTTCGGCCTGTGGGTCGAGCCAGAAATGGTCTCGCCGGACAGTGACCTCTTCCGCGCCCATCCCGATTGGTGCCTGCACGGGGCGAGCGATGATCGGCCAACCATGCGCGGACAATTGGTTGTTGATCTGACGCTAGATGATGCACGCAGGCATATTGGCGCGCAGCTTGATCGGCTTCTCTACGATCACCGGTTGCTTACCTCAAGTGGGATCACAATCGCGACCTTTTCCCCGCAAGCAAGGGATTCCGCCAGACCGAGGGATTTTATCAGCTGATCGACCAGATTCGCGAGAAGCATCCACATGTCGAAATCGAATGCTGCGCAGAAGGCGGGGGGCGGATCGATTACGGCGTCCTGGGCCGCGTTCACCGGGTCTGGCCATCCGACAACAACGACGCCATCGAGCGGCTGCGGATCATCCCGGCGTGGTCGCAATTCCTGCCGCTGGAGGTGCTGGGCAGCCATGTCGGCCCTTCGCCCAACCCGATCACCGGGCGCAGGCTCGACATGGATTTCCGCGCCAAGCGCCAGAGCCGCCTCGGCCGCGACAATGTCGGTACCAGCGGCGAGCGCGCCGAACGCCAGAGCGGGCCCGATGTCATTGACCGCAGCGCTGATCATATGTTCCGCCGTGCCGCTGACGATCGCCATGGGTCCGCGAAAATGCATCACAGGCGGCAAGGCGAATTGCGCAAGCCAGCTATCGTCGGAGTCGGTGGCGGCTAATATGCGGCGGAATTGCCGCAGCGTTGCCGCGCGATCCTCCCGCGCTCCGGGAGCCAGCTCGATACCCTTGGCCAGGGCCGCACGCGCTTGCGCTATTTGCCCGATCAGCAACAACGCCTCGGCACGGGTCGCCGCCAGCCAATAAGGGGTCTCGGCCCCATGCCGTCCGACATCGAGCATATCAAGGAGATCGCAAGCCAAAGCCGCAGCCGTGGACCTGTCTCCACGCAGATAGACAAGCGTTGCAGCATTGATCCGCGGATAGCTGTCATCGCCAAAAGCCGATGCGGCGCTATAGGCCTCCGCCGCGCGGCGGAAAAGCAGCGTCCGCTCGTCACCTTCCGCGCGGATGGCAAGATCCTTGATCAGCCGCCCTTTGAGCGTCAGCAGCCCCGCATCATCGGTTCGTCCATCGAGCCCCGCCGCGCAAAACGCCTCCCACGCGCGGCGTGCCGCACCCCCACGGGCCAATCGTCGAATGGCTGCGATTTCACTCATCGAAGGAGATCGCTGCCCCGCT
>JAAUPH010000403.1 GCA_012035435.1 Sphingopyxis sp.
GCATCGGTGAAGGTGACAGGACTGCGGTCGCCCGGTTCGCTGGCCAGACGGTAAAGCTTGTCGAGATAGACTTGCAAATAGGCAAGCTGGACCCCGACCCGGACATCGTCGAGATTCGTGATAATCGCTTGCGCCGTCGCCGCGCCATTTTCGAGGGAGATGCCATGGACGGCGGTGGTGCCCATGATCACCGCCTCGACATTGGCCATGCTCATCGCCTCGACGCGTAACCGTTTGGCGAACAGGCTCGGGACCAATTTTTCATATTGGTGCAGCCGTGCCAGATATTCCTCGCGCATGCTGATGATGATTTGTCATGATATTGTGGATGTCAGCACTGCGGCGACAGTTTCGAAAAAGCGCCGCTGCTCGTCCGCCGAACCCATGATGAACAGCTCTTCGAACTGGTCGAAAATCAGATACACCGGCCGCAGATAGTCGAGATAGAGCGACTGGACAGCATCGACGACCGACACATCGGCGACAATCGGGGTATCGGCGCGGGTACGTATCGCCTGATCGAGCGAGACGTTGATGTCATCCCCGCGCCGCACGAACAGCTCGAACCAGTCCGTGGGCTGGAACCGGTTGGCGAGTCCACATTGGATCAGGCTGGTCTTGCCGGTGCCCGACGTGCCGTAGACCAGCACCAGACTGGTCTGAAACACCAGCCGGTAAAGCTCCTCAACCTCGGCATCGCGCCCGAAAAACTGGTCCTTGTCCGCCCTGTCATAGGCATTGAGAAATTTGAAGGGGGAGTTGGTCATGACCGCGCTACCTTGTCGCGGAACTCGTCGAGCAGCGTGCGAGTGCCTTGGTATATCGGCGCGATGGCATGTCCCTTGGCATCGATGCCCATATCGTCCGATAGGGTCAGCCGGTCGGTTGCATCAGCCACCGAATAATATTCATCAGCGCCCGACGGATTGCGATGGCTATAGTAGTAAAGCTTGGTGTTCTCGTTGCCCGTCAGCGCATTCTGGTCGATGATGAACGGCGTCAGGCTGAGGTAGTGGGACACGTCTTCAGGATCCTTGAGCAAGATCACCGACTCATTGTCCGTGAAGGACGCGCGGGTCTCCTCGGAATCGGCGAACCCGGCGGTCACTCGGTCGAGCAGAACTTGCCTCAAACGGAATTCGGCAGGCTTGTGCCGCGACTGCCGCACCGCGATGCTCTTGATCGTCGCTAGCTTATAGCCGACGATGAAAGCGAAATCGGCAAAGATGACGCCTAGTTCCGCCTCGGCCTGATGGCACAGTAAAGCAATCTCGCTCGTCGCAATCCCCCTGCCGCGAGCCGTTCGCGCAGCCCATCCATGAAAGTGCGTGCCTTCGCGGTTTCCATGTCGGTCAACTCGACCTGCAAATCCCTGGCTTCAGAAAGGAAGGCGGCGACACCACCATCGGTCAGCACGGCATTGATTGCCACAACGAGACCGAGATAGTCGAATACCGCTTCGTTCGCCGCATCGAGGCCTTTGAAGCCTTCGATCAACGCCCTTTGCTCGCCGGTAATGGCCAGGTCCGGTTTTTCGTGGAGTGCATTCCACAGTTGCGACAGCATGGCGAAAGCGAATAATTTGGTGACGCTTTCATAGGTCACCGCAATCTGTCTGAGCCGCGCCGCATCGGCGGTGTTGCTGGCAAACAGCTTGCGCAACTGTTCACCGACCGGCGCGGGAAAGGCGTCGATGATCTGCTGGCGGATGGTGCGTACATCCATCTGGCCGGTGCGCTTGTGGATTTCGAACACCATTCCGACTTCGAGGCTGTGTGGCGCGATCGCCGCGAACAACCTCTGGATCAGGCCGTCGTTGACCACCCCCGTTGTGACCGCCGCTGGGGCGGCGACGCTCTGGATGATGACCTGGTTGTCGGCATGTTCGGGCAGGCTCCAGTCGGTCACCGCATCCGCGCCCGGCGCAACATACAGGCCCCATGTCAGCGCGGCATCGACCATCTCGGGCTGGCTGCCGAAACGGAAGCTGCGAAATTCCCCGATGGACCGTTTGTCGCCATAGCGGCTGGCGATCAGCGCGACGGCGGCATCGAACGCCGCCTTTATCGACTTTTTCGCGGCTAGCGCCCGATAAAATTGCTCGGCAAATTCGGTCGCCATAGTGTCGTTGACCGGGACGGCCGTGGCAATCACCGCCTTGACCCCGGCATCGATCAGGCTCTTGACCTGACCCTGTGTCGCACAGCCATTGAGGAACACCAGCTTGAGTGTCGGCGCCGCGCCCATCAACCGGGCGAGGCCGCCGGCATGGGCCGTCTCGTTACCGCCACCGGGGGCTTCGAGGTTAAGCGCCGTGCCGCTGGCGTGCCCGGCATAGTGCAGCACCGTCAAACCGTCGGCGAAACGGTTGAACAGACCGAACAGGTCGTCGATGCCTGCATTGGGTTCGACATGGACGCGAATATAGCGATTATCCTCATACCCCTGCAAAGCTTCGCTGATCGCCTTGCGTTCGCGGGTCAGCATGGGGAGGTGGTCACTGGCGTCATTGGCCAGCGCCACCACGATCACCGGAGTCACGCTCACACTGTCCACTCCACAGCCGCCAGCGCCGCTTGCCCCGGTGCGGACGTGAAATAATTGAGATGGTGGCAGGCGACATTCTGCCGCGCGGGAATGCTGGTCCGCGCGCCCGACAGGGTGAGGATGCTTTCCACGCCGACTGCGATGTCATTGCGCTTGTTCGCAAACAGCGCATCGAACACAGCGCCGCGCCCGGCTTTGGCCAGCAATTGCTCGAAATAATTGTCGGCGGGTTCCTTATACTCGTCAATGTCGCCCGCGAGAATGGAATAGCGCGTGCCGGGATCAGGGCTGGCGTTAAGCCTGGTCAGCCAGTCCCCGCCGGAATTCATTTGCTCAAGCGTCCGTGTCCAATGCTTCGAACGACTGAGGAAAAACAGCGCCGGGCCAGCCAGTTGTGGAACATAATTGGCGCTGACCGTTGCCAGCAGGGTCAGGATCTGGCGCGCACCATCGACTCGCCCGAACGGTGAGCCGCCATTGGGGTGCCGCACATCACGAGGTGGTCAACGACTGCCGCACCGCCCTCGCGTTCGACAAACCAGCGCGACACCAGCCCACCCATCGAATGGACCAGCAGGGTCAGCGCCTTGTCATC
>JAAUPH010000404.1 GCA_012035435.1 Sphingopyxis sp.
CGATTGCCCGCCATAGGTTGGCGGATTATTGGCGGCAGCAAATTAAAACGGCTGAAAAATGAGATATCGGATGAGCGCGATCATGAGGAAGGCAAAGCCAAGCTGCCCCGCGCGTTCATGAAGCGCATCGATCAGACTGGCCGTGTCGACGATGGAAGCCGGCCCCGGAGCCGCGGTCCGCGTGCTGTTTCAGGCCGCCAACCTCGACCCGATCACGGGCGAGGTGCGAGGCCGATGCGAGCGTCGATTTCCAGGCACCCTACCTGCTGAAGTTGCTCTCCAGCGCGCCCCTCACCGACAACATCAGCTACTACTTCTACATGATCTTTGCGGAGAAAGGCGCGAACACCGAAGTGATCGTCGAGGACGCCTGGGTGTCGCTGGCGGAGGACGCCGCGACTCCGCAGGGCGACGTCATCGTGACGCTGGAGAGCCAGCTCAACGCGCTGAAGAAGCAGGCGCGCATGACGGTGACGTAATTGCCGGACAGCGCCGCGCTGAGGCTTTCCCCCCGCGCGATCCGGCTGCGCAGTTCCTGGACCAGATGAATGCCGAAATCGACGCCCAGTCCAGCCGCGATCGCGGCGCACATGCTGGTGGCGGGGGCAAGATCGATGCGGGCAAGGCCCATCGCGGCATAGAGCAGCACGATCCCCGACAGCACAGGCAGCATCGCCACGCTGGCTGCGACAAACCCTCGCAGCAGCACCCAGGTCGCGATCCATACCATCAGGACCGCCGCCGCAATGGTAAAGGGATGGCTCGCCTTGAGCGCATCCATCCAGCCATCATTGACGGCCATTCGCCCACTGAGCGACGCCTTCAGCCCGGTCTCCTTCGACCACGCGCGGATGATCGCGCTGGCCTTCTGGATCACCGGCTTGTTCGATGAATACTCGCCATTTTCCAGATAGCCGCGCACCATTGCGTAGCGCCTGCCGAAATCGAGCTGCGCGTTGAAATCCTCCGGGTCGCCACTGGATTCGTATAGGAACATGTACTGCGCTGGCGCATCGCTGCGGTCGGGCAGCGCGCCCGGGGGGGCAGCGTTCAACCGCTCGTGCATCAGGCCGATTGCATCGCCATAGCTCGTCACCTTGCCCACGCCCGGAAGCGCGTTGATCCGCCGTTGCAGATCGACAATCTGGCGCACGGTCATGGCCGTCAGCAGCGCCTCGTCCTCACCGCCGTCGATGATCACATCCAGGATGTTGCCGCCTGCAAATCGCGTCGCCAGCAGATCGTCGGCCACCAGCACATCGTCGCCAGCGCAAAGTAATTGCGCCGCTCGTAATCGAACGCGACCTGGGCCGCGGCGGCCAGTGCGCCGCCCACGATAACGGCTGACAGCGCAAGTGCGAGACCGGGGCGCTGCGCGCTCCATTGCGCAATGCGCGCCAGCGCGCTGTCTAGCAGCGGAGCGCGCGCCGCCGATGGCGGCAGATCGGCGAACCGCATCTGGATCAGCGGCAGCACGGTCAGACTCAGCACACAGGCGACCATCACGCCGACCGCACCAACCAGCCCGAATTCGGCAATCGGCTTCATCGGCGAACCGATGGCAAGGCCCGCAAAGCCGAGCGCCGTGGTCACGCTGGTGAGGATGATCGGCAGCGCGACCTTGTCAATCGCCGCCTCCATCGCCCGCACCCGCGTACCCAGCGGATCGGCCGCGCGCGCGGTCTGGTAGGCGAGCGTCAGGTGAATGCAATCAGCCACCGCAATCGCCATCACCACCACCGGCAGGGCCGTGGTGATCAGGTAATATTTCGATCCGATGAGGCCAATGGCCCCGACCGCGCTCACCGCGGCGCCGATCACAACCACAATCGGCCCGATGATCGCCCGTCCCCGCCGCAACGCCAGCAGCAGGAACAGGCCGATCACGACGAACGCGGCGGGCAGGAAGATTTTGGTGTCGCCTGCAATATGTTCGGCCAGCCGCGCGTTCATGGTTGCCACGCCTGACAGGTGCACGCTGACACCCGGCGGTACGACGTCAAGCGCCAGATCGCGCAAACTCGCGGTCACGGCTTCGGCGCGGTTGGGATCGGTGACGGGGACGATCACCATCAGCGCATCCTCCCTTTCGGACACAAGTGTTCGCGCCAGCGCCGGCATCTGCCGGTAAAGCGCGAGCGAGGCCTGCGGGTCGATCGCTTCGGGATTGATGATTTCGGGCGTTTCAAGATCGCCCGCCGCACTCGCAAGGATCGCCTTTTCCGAACCGATGCTGATCACGCCGGGCGCGGCGGCATCAAGCATGGCGGCTTCATCGGTGAAGCGGTCAATCGCTGCCAGCATCGGGGTGTTGAAGGCGCTGGTTCCGGGTTCCTGCGCAAAGACCACAATGGCCGGATCCTCCAGCCCAAAGGTCTCCCGCGCCAGCTCGCGCGCCTGCCATGCGGGGTGATCGTGGCTGACGAAAGCATCGACCGATGGATCGCGCTCCAGCCAGCCAAGGCCCACGGCGAACAGCGCGACCGGCAGCAGGCCGATCAGCGCGCTGACCCACGGCAGGCCGACAAGCAGCGTGGAAGCGGTGGGCCACTCAATCTCGGGAAACCCTGCATCCATGATCGCGCAACGTTGCGCATCATGACGGGCATTGCCGGATTGCTCTGGTTTGGTCATGCGCTTGTCCCCTGAGAAGCCTTGCCCGGCTCATCATGGATCACGCAGTCACGCCGAAATTCCGGCCAAATTTTCTTACCAATCGCGCGTTTTCTCGACAAGTTTATGCCAACAAAGCACAATTTTGGGTCGCAATCCAAAAGTCCTCAGCCAGCACTGCGCGATTCCCGTGATGGCAAGGATAGGGTTGATTGCCGTCCGGCCTTTTGCGCCGTGATCGGATGCGAAAAGGAATTGAGCGATGCTGCTGGACACGCAATCCGCCCATCCCGGACAGGCGCCAGCCTGCGAGGGCGAAGTTTTGCCGGTCTGATCGCCTATCAGCCGGCCGAGCGTGAGCGCGCGGAAGCTCTGATTGCAGAGCATTATGATGTGCTCATCCGGATTGCCCGCGCCAAACGCCGCCGCAGCGGGCTGAGCGATACCGTCAGCACAGTCGATCTGCTGCACGAAGCCTATGTGCGGATCGGCGGCAAGACGCTGTTTGCTGAT
>JAAUPH010000405.1 GCA_012035435.1 Sphingopyxis sp.
AGCGCGGCTGGGAAGCGCCGCAACCGCACCGGTTGCCGCGACGGCTCCCGCGCCGGCTGCGGTTCCAACCGCTCCCGCGAAATCTCCGACCGAGATTGGCTGGAAGGGAGCACCCGAACTCAAGCACAAGGATGGCCTGGACCTTCAACCGCGCGGCGCCTGCAAGTTGATGCCGGCACGGTCGATGCGCCGGATGGGTTGTCCGTTCCGGGCGTAGGTTTCGCCAGCCGTGTCCGCCGCGTCCGACTTGGTTTCGAAGGCACGGTGCCGGGCGGTTTTGGGTACAAGGTTGAGGCCGATTTCGCAGGCAGCACCGTTGAGCTTGCCGATGCCCTGATCAGCTACACCGACGGCGGAACCATGTTTACGGTCGGCCAGCACGACAATTTTCAAGGGCTGGAGCGGATTTCCAGCAGTACCGTTGGCAGCTTTATGGAGCGCGCCAGTTTCAACGAAGCCTTCAACTTCGAACGCAAGCTGGGCGTGTCGATCACGCAGGAAGCGGGGCCGGTGCTGATCCAGGCTGGTGTCTTTACCGATGCGATCAGCGACCTGGCCGCCAACGGCAATGACGCTGTGGGTGTCGATGGCCGCATTGTTTATGCGCCAAAACTGGGCAAGGCGCAGCTGCATCTGGCCGCGTCCGGACATTGGCGCGACATGCCCGTCACCCAAGCCGAAACGCGCTATCGCAGCCGCCCGCAGATTCGCACGACCGACATCCGCTTTGTGGCGACGGGTCTGCTGACGACCGAGCAAGAGCAACAGTTGGGGCTGGAGGCAGCGGTCATCAGCGGACCTTTCCATGCCGCCGCAGAGGCGCACTGGCTGACCGCGTCAATCCCGGGCCTTGTCGATCCCACCTTCTTTGGCACGTCGGTCGAGGCAGGCCTGTTCCTGACGGATGATAGCCGCGGTTATGGCAAAGGCATGTTTCGCGCGATCAAGGTCAAAAACCCCGTGGGGCAGGGCGGTCTCGGTGCGTGGCAGGTTAATGTCCGCTACGATCATCTCGACCTGACCGATGGTCCTATCACGGGTGGAACCCAGGACGCCTATATGGCATCGCTGATCTGGACGCCGATCGACTATGTTCGTTTCATGCTGAATTACGCGAAGCTTGATGTCCGCGGTGCTGCCGTTCCGATTGCAGGCGATCGCAGCTATGGCGTCGATACGCTGGGGATGCGGGCGCAGGTGTCGTTTTAACGCACCAGCGCGCCGCCTTTCATGACATGAATCGGACTTTCAAGGGCGCTGATGTCGGATAGCGGATCATCCGTCACGGCGATAAGGTCGGCGTAGCGGCCGGGGGTGATGCTGCCGACCTCCGCTTCGACGCCGATAATGGCCGCGGCGATGCTGGTGGCCGACTTGATTGCCTGCATCGGCGTCATGCCATGGCGGACCATATAGGCGAATTGCCGTCCATTCTGACCATGCGGATAGACGCCTGCGTCGGTACCATAGCCGATGGTGACGCCCAGTTGGACGGCCCGACGAAAGGCTGCGCGCTGCACATCAGTAGTCTCACGGTTTTTGTGCAGATACTCCTCGGGCCAACCCTGCTCACGCCCGTAGGTGTCGATATAGTCGCCATTATAGATATCCATGACCAGCGCGACGCCGCGCTCTTTGGCGAGCTCAAGGGCCGCTTCGTCGGCGAGGCTGGCATGTTCGATACTGTCAACCCCGGCCAATATGGCGTTGCGAATGCCGATGGCGCCATGCGCATGCGCCGTTACCTTCTTCCCGCGAGCATGGGCGGTGGTGACGATGGCCCGCAGTTGTTCGGGGGTCAGCTCCGGCTCGCCGGGTTCGGTGCCAATCGCCAGAACGGCGCCGGTGGCAATGACCTTGATGAAATCGACGCCCGAGTCGATCAACGCAGTGGTGCGCGCCGCCGCTTCCTCCGGCGTTGCTGCCACGCCCAGCCGCATATCGGCGGGCAGGTCGCGGTTGTCCTTGACCACGCCATTAAGCTCGCCGCCGCCACCGGGGATGGTTAGATAGGCCCCCCGCAACCCACATGCGCGCCCGGGCACATCGCGGCGGTTGATGGCATCGCGCAGCGCAGCGTCGGTCAGGCCGCGATAGGTACCTACGTCGCGGACACTGGTGAAGCCAGCGAGGAGTGTCGCCCGCGCGTGGCGCACCCCAACGAGCGCAGTTGCCGCCGGCGAGTTTTTGAGCGGTTCGGCCACGTCGGCACTCTGGCCGACATCGGCCAGATGCGTGTGCAGGTCGATGAGTCCGGGCAGCACGGTGAAGCGTGACCAATCGATGCGCTGCGCCTCAGCGGGCGTTGGCCCGCAATCTTCGACGCGGAAGATAACTGCATCAACAACCCAGATACATTGGCCCAATCGAGCCTCATCGGACACGCCGTCAACAAGGCGCCCCGCCTCGATATAGAGAGCGCTGCGCGGCTGCGGCGTAGCGCTCGCCGATTGGGCGGATGCGGCGACGGCCGCCGCAATCGCAATCAGATAGCGGCGTCGAAGGTGTTGCACTGGCGCGGATCGCCGGTTTGCAGACCGCGGCGGAGCCAGGTCATGCGCTGTTCGCTGGTGCCGTGGGTGAAGCTTTCGGGAACCGGACGTTGACCCGCTGAGCGCATCAGATTGTCATCGCCGATCGCATTGGCCGCGCGCATGGCTTCTTCGATGTCGCCCGGCTCGATGACCGCCGTGCCGTCGCGATTGCGGGCCCGCGCTGCCCAAACCCCGGCATAGCAGTCGGCCTGAAGCTCCATCCGGACCTGCAGTTGATTGCCCTCGGCGCGGCTGGCGCGCGACTGGGCCTGGCGGACCTGATCGGAAATACCGCTAATCGTCTGAATATGATGGCCAACCTCGTGCGCGATCACATAGGCCTGGGCCGCGTCGCCAGCCGCGCCAAACCGCTGGCTAAGTTCGTCGAAAAAGCTGGTGTCGATATAGACGCCCTGATCGGCGGGGCAGTAAAAAGGGCCCATCGCCGCCTGTGCCGCGCCGCAACCAGACCGGTTACTCTCGGTGAAGAAATTGAGCGTCGGGCGCCTGGTAGCTTTGGACAAGGCCGGCCCACACCTGATGCGTCGAGCCGAACACGTTGCAGGCGAAGCGC
>JAAUPH010000406.1 GCA_012035435.1 Sphingopyxis sp.
GAGGCGTGCGATCTGGTGACTGACGCAATCAACGCCAAATATGGCGCTGGCACGGCAATCACGGTCACTGCCAATATCTCCTCGAAGGAAAGCCTTCAAAATCTGGTTGATGAAACGCGCAAAAGTTTGGGAAATTGATGCACTGGTCTGCAACGCTGCCTCAAACCCATATTATGGCCCATCTGCCGGGATCAGCGATGAACAGTTCAATAAAATCCTGACCAACAATATCGTTGCCAACCACTGGCTGATCAATATGGTTGCGCCCGAAATGACGGCGCGCGGCGAGGGGTCAATTACCATCATTTCGTCAATTGGCGGGATCAAGGCATCGACCGTGATTGGTGCCTATTGCATTTCCAAGGCGGCTGACATGCAGCTCGCGCGGAACCTGTCTGCGGAATATGGCCCGCAGGGTGTGCGAGTGAATTGCATCGCGCCGGGTCTGAATCAAGACCGATTTGCCAAGGCGCTGTGGGATGATCCCGACACGCTGAAACGCTCCACCGCCACCGCGCCGCTCAAACGCATCGGCACGCCCGATGAAATCGCCGGCATGGCAGTGTTCCTCGCATCGCGCGAGGCCGATTACATCGTCGCCCAGACATACAATGTCGATGGCGGCCAGTGGATGAGCTGAGGAGAGCCGCCATGCCCGAAGCCCGTTCCAAAGTCGTTTCCACACTGACCCCTTCACCCGCCGCCAAAGCCATGCGCCCCTCCTTGCAGACGCTCGGGCACCTGTCCGGCGCCCATGTTCCGGCCTATGCGCGTGAAGCGCTGTCTCCCGGCATCGTCCACATCGGCGTCGGCAATTTCCACCGCGCCCACATGGCCCATTACCTGCACCGCCTGTTCGACATGGGACTTGACCATGATTGGGCGATCATCGGCGGCGGTGTAAAGCACTTTGATGCCGCCATGCGCGCGAAGCTTGCGCCGCAGGACTGGCTGACAACCGTGGTCGAACTCGACCCGGAGCGCATGACGGCGACCGTCACCGGCCCCATGATCGATTTTGTGGAAGCGGAACCGGAGCGCTGTGCGCCGCGTTGGAAGACTCCGCGATCCGCATCGTCTCGCTGACGATCACCGAAGGCGGCTACTTTGTTGACGCGCTGACCGGCGGCTTCAACGCCGCTCATCCGGACATCGTGGCGGACGCCTCGCGCCCTGATGCGCCGGCAACAGTCTTCGGCGTCATGCTAAAGGCGCTGCGCGCCCGGAGGTCGGCAGGTGTCGCGCCGTTCACCGTCCTGTCTTGCGACAACCTTCCCGAAAACGGCCATGTGGCGAAGGCCGCCCTTGCCGGTCTCGCCGCGCTGCAAGATGCCGGGTTGGCCTTATGGGTCGAATCGAATGTCGCTTTTCCCAACACCATGGTCGATTGCATCACGCCCGCCACCGGCCCGCGCGAGATCGCGCTTGTCGAAGACATGTTCGGCATTGCGGATGCGGCCCCCGTAACCTGCGAACCATTCCGGCAATGGGTGCTGGAGGACAATTTTCCGCAAGGCCGCCCCGCCTTTGAGAAGGTCGGCGCCGAATTCGTCGCCGATGTCGCGCCCTATGAACTGATGAAACTGCGTATCCTCAATGCCGGTCATGCCGCGATCGCTTATCCGGCGGGCCTGTTGCGCATTCACTACGTTCATGAGGCGATGGCGCACCCGCTTGTGCGCGGCTTTCTGGATCACCTTCTCGTCACGGAGTTGATCCCGACGGTGCCGCCTATCGCGGGCGTCTCGTTTGCCGACTATCACGCAAAGATTGTGGAACGCTTTTCCAACGCTGCTGTCGCCGACACGATTCCGAGGCTGTGCCTCGACGGCTCGAACCGGCAACCGAAATTCATCCTGCCCGCCGTGCGCGACCGTCTGGCCGCAGGGTTGCCGGTGGACGGGCTGGCGATGGAAGTGGCGCTGTGGTGCCGTTTTGTGCGGCTGTCGGCGAAGACGGCAAACCCATGGCGGTTCCAGAACACAACGCTGCAACGCTCACTCGCCACGCACTCGCCGCACGTTCGCGCCCCACCGTGTTTCTAGAGCAGAAAGCGATTTTCGGAGACTTGGCAGATGTGCCTGAGTTTTCAGATTCATTCGGTACCGCGCTTCATCAGCTTTGGTTTGAAGGCGTCGAAAAGACACTGGCTGCAGTGGTGTCCGGCGGATCGAAAGTGAGTTAGGAAGGTTGCGCCCTTCGTCTCGTATGCCTTGCTCGAAGCGCTCGCGCAGGGCGCTTTGAGAGCAGGCTTTGGATTTCAGCCTCAGCGCATACCCGATCTTGCCGGATCGATTGCCTTGCGTCAGCTTGTCCAAGGCCTTTTACCAAAACTTGCCAGACTGTTCCCGGCCCCTTTATGGTCGGTCAACAAAACCGTAATCCGTCAGAAAGAGCATACCACCGTGCTCGCACCGTAAAGGCCAAGCCGCATCGCGGTGATCTGCGATCAGCCTTGACTGGCGCTGCGCTCGTTGGTCATGCCGAGGCATCGGGACGGGGAACATTGAGGGCGCGCTGCGCGCGTGTTCGATCGGCCGCTGGCAGATCGAACAGGGAACATTACGGGCGCCAAACGGGGCCACTACTTCTTCCTCGCTATCCGCCGCCAGGTTGCCGAGGTTGCCCCTTTCATGTCGTTCAGTCTGAATTCGCTGAAGTCAACCCCCATGAAATCGGCGCGAACATCATCAAGCCATCGCGGCACAGGCAACGTCGCAAGTTTACGCGCGGGTTCCTCGGGCAGGATTGAAGATCCATACTTTGCGTGTTCGTCGACCTGCGCATGTCCAGACTGATGACGGACCGCGTTTTCATCGCCCATCCTGTTGCGAATAAACTGTATTCCCTGATGCCGCAGACTGTGAAAGACTTGGTTTTCACGCGCGCCCATTTGCTTAGAGCCTGATTGGAAATTATGGTGAGTGATTTCAGCGGGTTATCTTGTCTCTGATTTGCTGAATCGGAGAACTGGGATGCCCTGGACCAAAATCACTCGCCGAGACCATGACCGAAGCGACCTGCGCTACGCAAGCGATTGCCGCGATGAAGAGTGGAAATTGATTGCCCCTGTCGTCATGCAACGATCCAAGATTGGCCGTCCGCG
>JAAUPH010000014.1 GCA_012035435.1 Sphingopyxis sp.
CGCAGGCGAGGAACAAGGCAGCCAGGAGGGTGTTTCGGAAGCTCATCTCGAAGTCTCCGGTCGGGAATCTTCGACGCCGCGCAAGCCGCGCCGCGCCGGAGCCGTTTCGCCCCCGGGCGTGAGTTTGCTGCGCTTGACCCTTCGCTCTTGCCGCGCAATGGCATGGGTGGTCCGGGCCCCACGTCGGTGATTCCGCTTGGTGTTCCCAATGCAGCGGCAGTTCCGTCTGGCGCGCCGGTGTTCTCGGCGGGTACATCCGGACCGGGCGGCACAGCGGGCACTGGCGGTTCTGGCGGGCCCGGAGGCTTTGGCGGCGTTTTCCCCGGTGGCGGAGGCGGTGGACCTGGCGGCGGTGGCGGGGGAATTGCCATTGTCCCGGAACCTGCGACCTGGGCGATGATGATATTAGGCTTTGGCCTGATCGGTTTCAGCATGCGCAGCAAGCGCTCACGTCCACGACTTGATCAACGCCTACAATCATGCGCGGTGGCTGAAGACCCTCAAGGGCCTCCCGCCCTTCGAATACATCTGTAAAATATGGACAACCGAACCCGACAGGTATACCTAAAATCCAAACCATCAAATGCCGGGACTAAACACCTAGTTCCCGTTCCAGCTTGTCGGCGGACCGGCGCAGGTGTCGCCCGAAAAGCCACAGGATCATCGAGAAAATAAATATCTCGACCAGCAGGACGGCAAAGGGTCGGTTGGCCGAGCCCGGTGAGGCAAAGATAACGGCGCCGTTCTCTGCCACTGGAATATTTACGCCGAGGTAGAGGAAGCGGATTTCCGGCATCAGCGCATCGTTGCGCAGGATGCCGTCGATTTTTACCGGTACATCCCGATTGGGGTCCATTCCATCGACTTCGACAAACAGGTCAAACGGTGCGTCAGGTCCGCTGCCGCGGCCAATTGGCGCTAGAAAGCGCGTTCGGCGGATAAAAAGAAAATCCTCTGAATAGCGCGCGATGGGGCCGATGGCGCGCAGGCCACTGACAGATACAGGGCCCGCCATAAGTTCGGTCGGTCGGCCAGCCGCCAATACGACCTCTCTCCTTGGGCCATCCGATGAGGGCTGCTGCATCCATTGCAACAGGGTTGCGACGAAGAGCACCGCACCGAAAATAGCCGCAAGGTACAAGAAGCGCGCGCCACTTTGGCGGCTGGACATACGGCGCATCGTCAGGGATAGTTCGGCCTCTTTCCGCCATCCGCGACGCAGGATATAGCGGGCCAGTTCCCAGATCAGATAGAGTATCAGCAATATGCCAATAACGCTAAGTACCGGAAAATAGCGGTCGAAACGTGCAAATTGCCATTCAGCAAAGCGGTGTACCAGCCCGGTGTAATTTATCGACTGGTAGAACATCACTGCAAAAGCCGCGGTGATGAGAATTGTCCACAGCCAGAAGAGCCGCCGGTCACCGATTTTGCGGTGTTGTTGGTCCGCAATCGCAGACATGCTTTCCCCTATCCATATCACCTCTGTTACCTGCCATTCCTGGCAATTGGTAACCGGTCACCAGTTATTATGGTTAACAGGGTAAATTGAATATCACATCAGATCAATCGCCTTTGCAGCGTTGCCGAAATTGCGTCGCTACTTGGGCTTGGTTATAGGGCGATATCGGCGAGCGTGGTTGGCAGGGCGCAGCAAGCGCATTGCCCGTATTTGGATGATTGGCTTTTTCTGACATGGCATTGCTTGCACGATTGCGACGGCGGTCCAGCCAATTGGTGGCAACGCCAATGCTTGCCAGCTATGCCCACCGCGGGTGGTTGAGTCGGCACAAGCGGTTGGCGCTGGCGATCATGTTCGCCATCGTTTTTTTCTACAGTATTTTTTTCCTGCTTATTGGGCGATGGATGATCGTCCAGTTTCTGGCCCCGTTGGCACTGGTCGCATTGCTGATCATTTGGGCGTTGCCCGAGCGGGATACGATACCCGACAAATGGGTCGAAAGATTGTTTTTCGCCTTTCTGGCGGCTGTGATGTTCTGGCCGGACTATCTGGCGCTGACGCTTCCCGGAATGCCGTGGATCACAGCGGTGCGATTGATTGGCACTCCGATGGTGCTGCTGTTCATCATCTGCCTGTCGCAATCATCGGCGTTCCGCGCGGAAATAAAACGCAATCTGGGCGGCGGTCCATGGATAGTGCGCCTTTTGCTAGTGTATGTCGGGCTTTCGTTCATCTCGATCGGATTTTCGGACGCGCCCGGCACTTCGGCCAATTTGTTCGTTGTCGCGATGGTCAACTGGGTCGCAATTTTCTTCATCGCCACATGGGTTTTTTCGCGGCCGGAGAACGTCACGCGGCTGGTGTCCTTTTTCTGGGTCGCCGTTCTTGTCTGGTTCGTTCTGGCCACGATCGAATGGCGCAATAGCCAGCTCCCCTGGGCGAATTATATCCCGTCGTTCCTGAAAGTTGACGATGAGTTATCGCAGCGCATCCTTGCCGGATCGGCGCGCAAGGCGTCGGGGGAATATCGGGTGCAGGGCAAATTCACGACATCGCTGGGATTGGCCGAATTTATGGCGCTTGTGACGCCCTTTATGATCCATCTGGTTGTGGAAGGTCGGACCTTGCTGGTCCGCTTTGCAGCGATGATCACGCTGCCTGCGATCATGGCCATCATTTTTTACACCGATTCACGGCTGGGCATCATCGGTTTTCTGCTTGCTGTCATGCTGTATCTGTTGGCCTGGGGACTGCGCCGCTGGCGGACGGATCGCAAAAGCCTTATGGGCCCAGCGCTGACTTTGTCATACCCGGCAATTTTCGTCGCATTCGTTGCGGCGACCTTTGTTGTCGGGCGGTTGCGGCGGATGGTCTGGGGCGGCGGCGCGGAAAGCGCCAGTACCCAGGCCCGCGAACAGCAAATCGACATGGGGCTGGTGGAGATCATGAACCAGCCATGGGGCTTTGGCTTTGGCCGCGCAGCCGAAGCCCTGGCTTCCGCAGCCCGGTCGGGCTGCTGACCATCGACAATTATTATCTGTCGATCGCGCTGGAAGTGGGCCTCATCGGCTTTATCGCTTATTATGGCATGTTCATCATCGCGATCGTGGCGTCGCTGATCCGCGTGTCGCGCGAGCAAGGGAAGGCCGAGGCGTGGATTGTCCCTGCGGTGATTGCGCTTAGCAATTTTGTCGTGATCAAATCGGTATTCAGTCAGCAGGAGGGGCACGCGCTGGCCTTTGCACTGCTCGGCATGCTGGTCGCTTTCCTAGCAAAACCGCCTTCCAGTCCGGTTGATGATGACGACATATCCGTTGCCCGGTCCGGCCCCGCTGGACTGGCAGCTCCGGTCGCCCCGCGACTCTATGATCGTGGCGGATGAGGGGTTTGTTAACCGCCCCGTGCAATGAATCCGCGCTGCAAAGGAGTGGGCAATGCTTGCAATCAAGGTGCGCCGAGCGTCGGACTACGTGGAACAGCCGGTTCAGGTGGTTGTTGCGCTCGCGGGAACAGAGATTGTGCCTGTCGGAACCAGCCCGGCCCGCGCGCTGCAAGCCGAGCTGGCCAGCCGGTTGGCAGTGGGGCCGGATCCATTCCCTATGGTCAGCACCCGGCGGCGGGTTGCGCTGATCATGGCGGCGGCAGCGCTTTGCTGGCTGCCGATTGTTGGCGTTTTCGCGCTGCTCTGAATTTCTCCAAAAGAAATCGCTTTCCTACAGATTGCGAGTCGGCATAGAGGCCTTGTTCCCTGTTTGTTTCATCGAATTGGCGATGAACGGGCGAAAGGAACAACAATGGCTTCTGACAATTTTTTGAGCTTTGGTGACGTGCCGTCAGCGCCGGCGCAGCATATCTTTGTCATTACCCCGGCGGCCGCGCCGCTGGCGCGCATTACCAAGGCCATTCGCGTGGGCAGTGATGGAACGGTAACGATCCGGGCGATCGGTGATACCAGCGATATTGTGCACCCCGTGATGGCCGGCGAATTGATCATTGCGCGCCTGTCGCATGTTGTCGCCGCCAATCCGGCCATGACCATCGTCGGTTACGCATAACATGTTGGATTTGGCACTGAGATCGTCGCGGCGTCGCATGCCGCTTGCGGGTCGGCCGGTGGGTGCACCGGCCTTCACCTCCGCCTCGCGCTATTCCGTCGCGGGCACTGGCTTGCGCTGGCCGACTACCAGCGGGGCCAACGCCACAAACGCCTTTATGGCGAGCGAGTTCTTTTTCGCTACGCCCGATTATGCGATCAGCGATCCGCGCTTTTTTTGTCCGTCCTTCTGGTCACCAACGTCTCCCGGCGAAGTATATATGACGGGCGGGACCAGTATCACCGTTCAGGGCATTGCCATCGAGACTGCGCCGGGGGTGTGGACTGCGTGTGACGGCGCGGCAGAGGCGGGCGTGGCGACGGTCAGCGGTGCGAGCGCGGGCGTGCTGTTGCCCAAGATCGCCGCCACTTTGACCGCCAACACGGTTTATCGGTGCCGGATGACATGGTTCACATCGGCGCTGAACATCGCCATCCCGCGCAACACCGCACAGGCCGGGGCATCATCGCCCATTGGGCAGGGCAGGACCGAGGGCAGCACGACCACGCGGATTGCGCGCCTGAGCTCCACCGGCAGCAACCTGTCGAACAGCGGCGGGGTCTATTATGTGCCGTCGATGATGGTGGCAAGGGGCGGCGACGGGCGGCCCGCCATTCTCGTCACCGGGGACAGCATTGGTTTTGGTTCCAATGACAGTATTTCCGATGCGGCATGGTCGGCGCGCGGCACGTTCGGCTATATCGAGCGCGGACTGGACGCCAATAGCGGCGGGGCCAAGCGGCTGGGATATCACATCATGGCCATTCCAGGGCAACGTCCTGCGGGGACCGATGGCTGGAATGTCGCGACCAATTGGGCGGGCAAGCGCGCCGCGTTGCAGGCGGTATTCGACGCGCATGGGGCATGGCCGTTCGATTTTGTGCTGAGCCAGCATATCACCAACGCCGTACCGTTGGGCAGCGATTTGCGCGTTGGCATGGGGCAGTACTATGACCTGATGGCAAGCACATGGGGTAAGCCCATCACGCAGATCGAGGGATTGCCCGCCAGCGATAGTGCGGACGGCTTTGCCACCATCGGGGGTCAGACTGCGCGCAGCGGCAAGGCGTTCCCGGCGAGCGATACCGGCCATATGTGGGTGTTCAACAATGATGTCGGCACCGATGGCTTGCCCGATCCCGCGAAACACTATCGCAGCACAGGCAAGATTGAGGACAGTATCGGGGCATGGCGCGCGGTGAGCGCCGACCTGCTGAATGATCGCGATATGTGGGCGGTGCGCCCGTTCACGACGACGCTGGCGGCGGCCTATGTCAGCGGGGTCAAGCATCAGCACCGTGTCCGCCCCGACCATTGGCATGGGGATTGCCGTGGCGCTGGATGCCGGGGGATTTGGGACGTTGCGGCAGGTGGTGGGCGTGACGGGCAGCGGGCCGTTCACCGTGACCTTGAACGGCACCGTGGGCGGGGCAGCGGCGGCGGGCAAAGCGGCGCGTGAGGCACCGGGCGACGGTCTGCACCCGTCAACGCTGGTGCACCGTGACGTGCTCGCGCCGGAAATTGTGGCGTGGAAGGTGCGGCGCGGGTGGGTGTAGGGTCCATCACCCTGGCCGCAGAATGATTTGTGCAAGATTGATACAATTTGCAGCCAATCAACCGTTAGAATCCCTAAGTCGTTGACGCATTTTGCATTGCAACATATTTGTACACGGACTCTAGTTATGAGCACGTAAAGCGTGAACATTTCGCATCGCGTTCAAACCAAGTTTTTGAGACGACATTTTTTGATGGGGGGAGGCTTTCTTTGAACGACGTGGCCGCCCGATTGGACCAAGCGGAAACCATCACGAGTTTGAAGACGCCGGCCCGTTCGCGCCAGCGAGCGCGGCTGGCGGCTTATTTCTCCTTGCTGCTTGTCGATGGCCTGTCCGTTCTGATCGGTTTTGCGATCGCCGAACAGTTTCGTGACACCATGTATTTGTCCATCGGGGGCGTCGATCTGGGTTTGACCCTGCTGGGTATCTACGCGCTGATCGCGGTCAACCGATCTGCCTATGATCTGACATTGCTGGAAAGCTATTTTGAAAGCGTTCGCCGTGCCCTGGCGTCGCTGATACTGGCGGCGCTGATCATCGCGATGGTTACTTTTGCGACCAAGTCGGGGCTGATGATTTCCAGGGTCGCACTGACGTCGGCGGTTATTTTCAGCGCTCTGGGCATCGCCGGGGGGCGCCTGGTCTGTCACCGCATGTATTTTCAGAACCTGAGCGGCAGGTTGACGGACAATTTGTTTATCGTTGATGGCGGTGATCCGCCCCCCCAAGGCCATGGGTGTATCGTCATTGATACGCGGGAAGTCGGTTTGACACCCAATCTGAGCGATCCGGCGATGTTGAGCCGTTTGGCGCAGTTGCTCCGCAAGTTCGACCGGGTCATCATCTCCTGCCCGCTCAAACGCCAGCCACAATGGTCGATTGTCCTGAAGGGCAGTTCGGTCAGCGGCGAATTCATGCTGCAAGGCAACCAACGGCTGGGAGCTATTGGACTGGGCGAGGTTGGCAGTTGTGACACATTGCTGGTCTCGCGCGGACCGCTCAGTATGACCAATCGCATCAAGAAACGGCTGTTTGATCTCGCCATTGCCGTCCCGGCCATTGTCGCGCTGGCCCCTTTGCTCATTGTCGTGTGGATCGCGATCAAGCTGGAAAGTCCCGGCCCTGCTCTGTTCAAGCAAACCCGCGTTGGCCAGTCGAACACCATGTTTCAGATTTTCAAGTTTCGCAGCATGCGGACGGAACAATGCGACAAGGATGGCAAGCAATCGACCCAGCGGGATGATGACCGGATCACCCGCGTTGGCCGCATCATCCGTGCAACCAGCATCGACGAATTGCCGCAGTTGATCAATGTACTGTGCGGCGACATGAGCATTGTTGGGCCGCGGCCACACGCGCTGGGATCACTGGCGGGCGAAGAATTATTCTGGGAGGTGAGCGAGCAATATTGGGTTCGCCATGCGTTGAAGCCCGGCATCACCGGCCTGGCCCAAATCCGGGGTTTTCGGGGTGCGACGGAAAAGCGCGATGATCTAGAGCAGCGGCTTCAATCCGATATCGAATATGTGAACGGTTGGCGCCTGTCGCGCGATATGGCGATTGTGATCGGTACAGCGAAAGTACTGATCCATCCCAACGCATTTTAGGGCTGTGAGCCGCAAATATCATCCGAATCCCAGAGCGAAGTCGCGGCAGTGCGCGGCGCAGTTGTCGCCCCGCTCGAACCAGGCCCTCGGCTTCGCTCGGGGATGCGGCAGATTCAGATTTCAGGCAAATCGCGCCAGCACATTAGGCTGATCATCAATCGAGCCGGCGCAATCCGATATAGTGACGGAGCCACTGCCCCAGCGCGTCCGGATTCGTCGTGGCCATCGGCGCTGCGCGGTTGTTGACTTTGGCAAAGGCGGCGACAAATCCTTCGTAACTGGACGCGACCTGGATCAGGCCGCGAGCGGCAAAAGCTTCAGCAATTTCGCTTTGATGTTCGTCATAATGTTCGCCGCGGGTGAATTCCCGAGGGATTACGATCACATGGCATCCCCGCTGCAGCGCCGTGATGATCGAACCAGTGCCGCCATGGCAGACCACAATGTCGGCCTTATCCTGAATTTCGCCCAGGCGTTTGAACGGCAGGCTGTCATAGCTTTCCATACCCGTCAGCGGGCGGGTGTCGCCGCCATGCTGGACAATGACATCGCTTGGCAGCACTCCATCCTTATGCGCCTGTTCAACCCAGTCGATCAACCGCGGGAAGGGCAGGGTGGCACCGACCGTTGCAAAGAGCAACGGCTCCTTTGACGGGCGCGGACCATCGAGCCTTACAAACGGATCAAAGATCAGCGCGCCCTTCCAATGGCGGGCGCTTTCCGCCGATTGGGCGATGCGAACATGGGCCCACCGACCCGCCAATCGGGCAAAAAGCGATGGGGAGTTGAACCGCGCAAAACTGTCGATCAGCACGACCTTAGCGCCGGAAAGGCGTGCAAAAACAGCAGTGGTGCGATCGATCCAGCGCCAGTCGTGATTAATATGTCAGGCCGTTCGGTGCGGATGATCCGCAGAGCGGACATCATGTTCCGCCATGCGGATGTGACCATGGTTTTCCAATGACCAAGGCGGACCTGACCCCAGGCGAAATGCTCGACAAAGTGCACCGGATGGTCATCTCCGATGCTTTTGCCGAGCGCGGTTGGTTCGGTGACGAAGAAAGCGTCGAAGTCTTTCCAGACATATTGCAGATCGAGCAGCTGACGAAGATGCCCACCCCCCGATGCCGCGAGGCAAATGCGCTGTTTGGTCACACCAAATCTTTCATTCAAAAATCTACCTATTCAGCCCTGTGTAAAGGCGCGCCATGCAAATGCAAAGATTGACGATGGAGCGGCGCATTTCAAAAATAATGCTAAGCGCCCGGTCCGCTGTTGCTATTCGGGACAAACCAATGTGGGCAGGTTGTTGAGCTTTTGGGTCTGTTCGCTTAGAGAGCCACGATATGAATGCCCCATGCGACAGGAAGAATCGATGAAACGTTCCTATTTTCACGTTGCCGTGCCCGCGCTTTTGATCATGGCGCTTGGCGCCTGTTCGTCAAATGATACGCCCACAGGCCAGGTTGTGGCGACGGTGGATGGTGTTGAGATCACCCAGTCGGAACTGAACACGGAAATTGCCGGCATGAAGGGGCGCAATGCCGATGAGCAGAAGGCGCTGGAGCGCGCTGCGCTGGAGGGCATTGTCAACCGCACGATATTGGCCAATGCTGCGATCGTGCAGGGTTTGGACAAGACGCCTGATGGCGCGATGACCAAAAGGCGGGCCGATCAGTTGGCACTGATTTCGTTGCTGGAAAAGTCGGTGGCGGGCAAAACGCCGCAGGTATCGAACGAAGAGGCGGATGAGTTTGTGTCCGCCAACCCGTCGTTGTTCGATCAGCGCCGTATCTTTTTGGTCGATCAGATTGCGGTCAGCGCGAACACGCCGAAATTGTTGAAGGACCTGGAGCCGTTGAATACCATGGCCGAGGTTCAGGCCTATCTGACGTCCGTAAATCTTCAGAGCCAGCAGTCCTTTGGCGTGATCGACGCGCTGCAGACTGACCCCAATGTGACGCAACAGATTTTGGCGTTGGCACCGGATGCCGTCTTCATTCTGCCGCAGGGAGATTCGATCCGGATCAACCGGATCCGTGACGTTCAGACTGCACCGGTTACGGGCGATAACGCGCGTCTGCTGGCGAAGGAAATCCTGGTCAATCAGCGGCGCCAGCAGCAGTTGACCAGTGCGTTTGGCAATCTGGTCAAGGCCGGGCAAAAGAAGGTGCTATATAGCGATGCCTTCAAACCCAAAGCCGCGCCTGTGAAGAAGGCCGCTCCGGCCGAATAAGGTGGTGGCGGCCCAGGCGGGGGTTTGGCCGGTCATGAACGCTGTGGACCATAGTGTAAAAGACGATAGACGCAGTGATGTAGGGGGGCGTTTACTCGGTGAAACAGAAGTTCCAGCTTATCTCTAACAGTCAGGGCGTGACATGCGCAATTTGAGTGTTGATTTTCGATCCGTCGCCGGCTTGTCCGGATTGATTTTGCTGGCGGGCCCACAGGCTGCGCTGGCCCAGAAGAAGATGGAGCCGATCACCGAGCTGCGCTTCGATCTAGGTGCGACTGCGGAAAGCAACATTGCCCGGTCGTCGGCGCTGTTGGCGCAGCAACGGGGGCTTGAGCGCGACGATTTTGTCGTGACGCCGACGGTGAACCTGAACCTTGCCCGACAGCTTGGCCGGGCCGAGGTGATGGTCAATGGTCAGCTTGGCTATAGCTTTCACGCGAAGAACACCGAGCTTAACCGCGAGCGGATCGGCGTTAACGTCAGCGCGGAATTGCCGCTTTCGATCTGCCGTATTTCGCCGACATTCGGAATTCAGCGCCGCCAGTCGGACCTGCGTGATGTTGTTTTCGTTCCCAATGTTGGCGTTGAAAACGCGAAAAATGCGGAAACAACCCAGCGCTATGGGATTACCGTCGGCTGTGGGCGCAGCCCGGGTCTGCAGCCCTTTGTCGGTGTCGACTATGAACGTGCCGACAACAGCAATCCGCTGCGTGAGCGCGCGGAATATGACGCGACCACGCTGCGCGGCGGGTTGCGTTATGCCAGCCCGGCGCTGGGGGAAGTCAGCATTTATGGTAGCCAGCGGTCCGTTGACCTGTCGCCAGTCGGGGCGCCCGTTGGAACCGACAATAGTTATCGTTTCGAACAGATTAGCGCGGATTTCCGACGTGATATCGGCACGCGTATCACGACCAAAGCCAGCCTGGGTTATGGCAAGATTTCCAGCAACAACGCCCTGGTATCGGGCTTCAGCGGGGTTGTGTGGAATGTCGATGTCAGCGCGCTTATTGGCGCCAGCATGCGTTTGGCCGTGGGAACGGGCCGTGAGGTCGGGAACAGCCAGTCGAGCGATGCAAGCTTTGTCGTGACCAAGCCGCACCGGGTGCGGCTGGAATATGCCTTCAGCGACCGTGCACATTTTGACGGCGGATTATTGTACACGCAAAAACGTTTCGGCTATCGCGGTGCGCAGCCGGTTTTGGCGATTACGAACGAGGAACGCCAGTTGTATGACGCCGGTCTGGCGTTGGATGTTGGCCGCAATCTGACGGTTCGCGTTTATGGCGGGCATGAGCGTCGTAACGCCAATGGAACATTTTTCGACTATCGCGCTAGCTTCGCCGGGGCGTCGCTGAGCCTGCGCATCTGATGCTGGAGAGATTGAAGTCATGAGAGCGATGCGTTTCCTTACTGCCCTGATGCTGGCGCTGTGCGCCGTGCCGCTGTTGAATGTCGCCGCGAGCGCGCAGGCACCGGCAACAATGCCGGTCGTGCCGACCGCACCGGTTGCGCAGGCGGCCCCAGCATCGCCGACGTCGCTGGCCGACGGCTATCTGCTTGGCCCCGGCGATGTGGTTGAAGTGGCGATTATCGGGCGATCCGATTTCAGCGGCAGAATGCAGATCCAGGTTGATGGGACCGTTCAATTGCCGCTCATCGGCGATATTCCTGCGGCGAACCGCACCGTGTTGCAGTTGCGCAGCGATATTCGCAATGCGTTGATCGCAGGGCAGTATTTTACCGAGCCTGCGGTTTCCGTGACGGTGGTCAGCTATGCCAGCCGCTATGTCACCGTGCTGGGCGAAGTCGCGACGCCGGGTATTGTCGCGATCGACCGGGCGTACCGCGTTTCGGAAATCATGGCGCGGGTGGGCGGACTTCGCGCAACCGCAGCCGACGTCATCACGCTTGCTCGTTCGACGGGGGAGGCGTTGAAGTTGGACATGGTGGCCGTTGCAACCGGCGACATCGCCCAGGACGTTATCGTCAATCCAGGGGATCGCATCTTCGTTGCCCAGGCGCCGCAATTCTATATCTATGGCGAAGTGAACGGACCGGGTTCGTATAAACTGGAGCGCAACATGTCGCTGCGTATGGCACTGGCGCGCGGCGGCGGTGTCACGGTGCAGGGATCGGAGCGCCGCGTGAAGGTGATCCGTGACGGCAAGGAAATCAAAAAGTTCGACCTGAATGCTCCGTTGCAGCCCAATGATACGGTGCAGGTTGGCCAGCGCATTTTCTGACCCTCTATGGGTTTGTTGGTGAAAACCTGACGAGCTTGGACAAGTAAGTTATGAATATTACGCAGTTCTTCCGCATATTGTGGGTGCGCAAAGCGATTATCCTGATCGCGTTGCTCGCTTCGCTGCTCGCTGGCATTGCGATTGTCGCGCTGGTGCCGCGTCAATATGAAGCGACGTCGCGCGTGTTGTTGGAGATTATCCGGCCAGACCCGGTCACGGGTGAGGTCATGTCTTCGTCGTTTGCGCGGGCCTATACCTCGACCCAGATCGAATTGATCAAGGATTATCGCGTCGCCGGACGCGCCGTCACAAAGCTGGGCTGGGAAGGATCGCCTGAACTCGCCGCCGGATATCGCGCGTCGGGCAGCGATCAGCCGTTCCGGCGCTGGCTGGCGTCGCAGATCATCGACGGGACCGAGGCGAAGCTCATCCAGGGCAGCAACATCCTTGAAATCATCTACACGGGCAGTTCGGCGGAATCTGCGGCGATTGTCGCCAATGCGCTGCGCGAAGCTTATGAGGAACAAACGATCGAGTTTAAGCGGCAGGACGCGCGCACCAATGCACGTTGGTTTCAGCAACAAACGGCCGAACTGCGCACCAAGTTGGCCGAGGCCGAGAAGCTGAAGGCCGAATTTGAAAAAACCAATGATATCATCCTTCAGGATGATAATGTTGATACGGATTCGGCGCGTCTCGGCGCGCTGGCGCAAACCGCTCCGTCGGCGTCGATGATGTCGGCACCGCCGACGGTGCAGGTGAGCGGTCCGGGGCCGGCGGAAATGCAGCTGGCTCAGCTTGATGCGTCGATTGCAACGGCTTCGCGCACGCTGGGCCCTAATCATCCCGACTATGTGGCCTTGCGGCAACAGCGACAGGTGGTCGCCAATGCGGCGGCGCAGGAACGCGCGGCGGCGGCGGCCAATGCCCGCAATGCATCGGTACGGCCGGTAGCGACCGGTCCGTCGCCCGCCGCCATGTTTAACGCGCAACGGCAAAAGGTCTTGGCACAGCGCGGCCAGCTTGCCGAAGCGCGCCAGTTGGCGAGCAATGTGACGGTGCTGCGGACGCAGCTGAACGAAACCCAGCTCAAGGCCGCGAAGTCGGAACAGGAAGCACAGTCGGTCGACGCCGGAGTGACGCTGCTCGGCAGCGCGACGCCGCCGGATTCAGCATCCTTCCCGCGGACGGTTCCTGTGATCCTGAGCGCGATTGTGCTTGGACTTGGCATCGGATTGTTGCTGGCGCTGTTGTTCGAGTTGCTGAACCGCCGGGTCCGCGGGCCTGAAGATCTGGTGTTTGAAGGTGTGCCTGTCATTGGCATGATGCATGGGACGCTGGGCGATGCGAAGCCAAAGCGGCTTGGCCGCGTCCTGCGATTGGCCGCGCCAGGCTATGGCAAAACGGGTGGTGGCCAATGACCGACAATCCCAAAAGCGTCGGCGCAGAGGCCGTTGCCGGCGAAATCATGGGTTCAAACCAGGCCGTGCCGCTGCCGCCGCTTCGCGTTGCGATCAACAGCGCGGCCATCGTCAAATCCGGTTCGTCCGCGGTGGAAAGCCTGTCGGCCCTTCGCAACTATCTGGTGGCCCAGCATATCAATTTCGGCCGACGTGCGCTGGCGGTATGTGCACCGCACACCGATGCGGGTTGCACTTATGTTGCCAGCAATCTTGCGCTGTCCTGCGCGCAGGCCGGCATCAACACCCTGCTGATCGATGGCAATATGCGCGATCCGCAAATCGACCAGATTTTCACGCCAGACCGCCCGGTGGCCGGCCTTTGTGAATTTCTGAAATCAGAGGAGGATGAACCGCCCTTCCTCGCAGCAAATATCCGCCCCGGCCTATCCGTGATCTATGCAAATTCAGCGGGCGAAGCAGCCTCTGACCTGTTGGCTGGCCAAAGACTGAAGACTTTAATAAATGAATCGGTGCGCAGCTTTGATCTGACGATCATCGACTGCCCACCGTCGGCCCATTATGGCGATGCGCGCAGGATTGCTTCACTGTTACGTTATGCAGTCGTGGTAGCGCGCCGTGATCATAGCTTTGCCGCACATGTAAAGACTCTGGTGAATGAACTCAAATCCGATGGAGTCAGTGTTGTCGGCACTTTCCTCAACATCATCGACTGATCTGACGCCGCCACATGGCGGCAATTCGGATATCATCGCAATGGCCCGCGCCAATTGGCTGCCGCTGGCTGCGCTGCTGCTGTTGATCGTGCCAACGCTGATCAGCAATGGACGCGAAATCTGGTCGACCGAGGCCGGAGCGCACGGCCCCATCGTTTTGGTGACGGGGCTGTGGCTGTTGCATACCAGCTGGCCGGAAATGGCGTTGCGCCGAACCACGCCGCCGCCGATGTGGATGATGATCCTGCTGCTGGTTCCGGTCGTAGTGGCCTATGTGCTGGGCCGCGCGCTCGATCTGTTGTTTGTGGAAAGCTCGGCCGCGGTGGCCATGGCCTTTCTGCTGGTGTTGCAGCGGGCCGGTGCCGGTGTCTTTATTTCGCGGCCCTTTCCCTTCATTTACCTCGCCATGCTGATCCCCATTCCTGGCTGGATCATGGACGGCGCGACAATGGGGCTACAGCATCTGATTTCTTCTGCTGCGACCTTTCTGCTCGCGTCGCTGGATTATCCGGTCCTGCGCGAAGGTGTGGTCATCTATGTCGCCCATTATCAATTGTTGGTGGAGGACGCCTGTTCGGGCATGAATTCGCTGTTCGGGCTGGTCGCCATCAGCCTGTTTTACATCTATCTTTTGCACCGCGCTGACTGGCGGCATGCGGCGATGTTGTTGGCCGCCATTCTGCCGATTGCGATTTTCGTCAATTTGATCCGCGTTCTGGCGCTGATCCTCATCACCTATCATTTCGGTGATGCTGTGGCGCAGGGCTTTGTCCATAATTTTGCGGGGATCGTCCTTTTTGCCTTCTCGTTGTCGTTGATGGTGCTTGTCGACTATCTGATCCGCCGCGTTCGCGGCCAGACCGAGGTGGCTGCGTAATGATGGATCGCCGCGATTTGCTGTTCGCGATGGGCTGCGTTGCCGGGAGCGGAGGTGCGCTGTGGATGCGGCCGGACAATCATGTCCGCTTGATGCCCCCCGGCAAGATGGCCGATGCAGTGCCTGAGGCTTTTGCGGACTGGTCCATCGATCGGGGGATGGGCGTTGTCATGCCGCCATCCGAAGGCAGTCTTGCCGATCGGCTGTATGACGAAATATTGGCCCGCGCCTATATGAATACCGACTCAATGGTTCCGCCGGTGATGTGTCTGATGACCTATGGCGCGCGGCAGAGTGACGCGCTCCAGCTGCACCGGCCGGAAACATGCTATCCGGCGGTCGGCTTTACGGTGTCGAACCATCGCAAGACGATGCTGCCTTTGGCCGCTGGCGCCCTGCTTCCGGTTGTTGAGATTACGGCGCGGCTGGGCAATCGCATCGAAGATGTGGTCTATTGGACGCGCGTAGGTGAGGATTTGCCGCAGGATCCGGGGCAGCAGCGCAAGATGCGGCTGCGCAGCGCGCTGGCTGGCGTCATCGGCGATGGCGTGCTGGTGCGCATGTCATCGGTCCGCCGCCAGCCCGACACAGCGCTGCATGCACCGTTGCGCCGCTTTGCCACCGATTTGCTGATATCCTCGCCTGCACCACTGCAACGCGGTCTGATTGGCACGCAATTTTCAGCGGTCATTGCCAGGAAACCGCGCGCGGCCTGATATGGTTGTGCAGGGAATATGATCGTTGGTGAGCATGGTTGAGCAGGGAAAGACATAATAATGACCATCTTGCGATCGACCATATTGGATGCAGCCAGCGGTGCCTTTGCCTTTTCCAGCGATCAGGCAGCGGAGGCGGGGCGTGCACTGCAATCGCAATATGTTGGGGCTGAACCCTTTCCCCACATTGTTCTGGACGATTTCATTGATCAGGACTTGCTGCGCGGTCTTATTCGCGAATGGCCGGAAGCAGGGGCGAACATTGGGTACAACCGGTCGCAGGAACGGCTGAAATATGAATGGCAGCCCGTCAATCTGGTCTCGCCGCGGGTACGGAATTTTCTTGCCGAAATGAACTCGGCGCCGATGCTGGCCTTTCTTGAAGCGCTGACGGGCATCGATAAGCTGATCGTCGATCCGCATTTCATGGGCGGCGGACTGCATGAGACAAAGGCGGGCGGACACCTGGGCGTCCATGCCGATTTCAACATCAACAAGCGGATTAATGTGGTCCGCCGCCTCAATCTGCTTATCTATTTGAACGAACATTGGGATCCGGCATGGAACGGCGCGCTTGAGCTGTGGGAGCGGGATATGAGCGGCCGGGCCAAATCGGTCCAGCCGGAGCTGGGGCGCGCGGTGATATTTAACACTGATCTCGACAGCTTTCACGGCGTCCCTGACCCGGTTGCCTGTCCGCCCGACCGGGCACGGCGTTCGGTCGCGCTTTACTATTATACGGCACCGACTGAGGGGCTTGGGGCTATTCCCAGCCGAACCACGGTATTTCGCCGACGTCCCGATAGCCAGGACAAGACCGATTGGGCAGTTTGGCGTCGCCATATGATGGCCGATTGGATTCCGCCGGCTATCTTTCGGGCAGTGCGGGGCATGAAGGGCCGGTGAGGCACTTCAGCGCTGGTCAACCGGTGCCGCCAGTGCCAGGTTCAATGGCCCAAGACGCGCATCATTTTCCCCGGCTTTCGAGGCGTGCCTCGCGGGCAATGGCGGCGAGGCGTTTGCGGTTGGCGGCGGGGCCCGACAGCGCAGCCACCAATTTGATCGTGGTGCGCGTTCCGCGATAATAATCCACCGCCGATCGCTGCACATAATGGTGGAGCGCCGGAGCATAGTCCCACTCCAGCCGCTCGATCAGACGCATCGTCGTCGCCGAATAACGGTCGCAGCTGAACGGCACTGTGTCATAGGTGCCGAGCTTGATCGTCACCTTACGCGGCTTGAGCGATTTGCAGGTCCATAGCGTGGCGGTGCGCCGCCAGCCCTCGGTTGGCTTGCTGCGCGTTTCGGCAACGACGCGAAAGCGAACCGAACGGGGCTTATCGAGCGGCCATAGCTGCTGAGGCGTGCCGACAACTTTCCGCTTGCCTATCCCTTTGCCTGCGCGCCAGCCGAGCACGGGGACGATGAAGTTGCGGCTGCGGTCATAGCTGGCACCGGTCAGCCCGGCCCAGGTGATGCGATCACCGCGCACCTTGACCACCCGTTCGACCCGGCCATCGGAAAAGACAAAGGCATCCGTCGCGCGGTAGCGGGGCATGGCGGCGGTGCTGGTCGCCAGAACCAGCGAAGCGGCGATCATGGCTGATCCTCAATCAGGCCGTGGCCATAGGTTCCGTCACGCCCCGGTGTCCCAAGATCGTGGGCCTGTTTTTCCAGGCTGCTGACCACCGCTTGTGCCTGCGCCAAGTCGGCTTTTGGTAACTGGCGCGCCAGCCGAGCCGCGACGATCGGCGCGGCGAAGGACGTACCTGTTGCCGATGTGACCACTCCGCGCGAGTCAATCGACGGCACATTCACCCCGCGCGCGGCAAAGTCGATATATTGGCCGCGATTGGCATAACGATAGACTTGGCGGCTGTTGTCGACCGCAGTGACGGCAACCACGCCGCCATAGGCCCCAGGAAAGACCGGAGGTGCGGCCGGGCCGTCATTGCCTGCAGCGGCGACGATCAAATGCCCCTTTTTGACCAGCCGTTCCACGGTGGTCGCAACGACCGGATTGCGCGGCCCGGCCAGGCTGACGTTGATCACTGGCACGCCTTGACCCGCCATCCAGTCGAGCGCCTTGACCAGCGCGTAGGTGGAGCCGGATGTCGCGCGGGGCCCGGCGAAGACGTCAGCGACCAATATGCGCGTGCGCTGACCCGGCTTGGCGTTGGTGCCTGCGAACAGATGTGCCACCGCCGTGCCGTGGAGGCGCGGCGAGGCGACAGTGCTGTTAAAGGCACGCTGTTCAAGCTGGACATGTTTGAACATGCCCAGATTCGCAGCGACGCCCGTGTCGATCAGGCCGATACGGCAGCCGCAGGCGGGGCGGCTGGTGGCCACCTGTTTGCCCTGTTTGCGGACCCGCGCCGACGAACTGTCGAACAGATGGTTGAGACTGAGCGTCCCGGGGTCGACCGCGCCCTCAAGCGATCCAAGTGTGTCATCATCCGACCTGGTTGTAGGCCCGCGCAGCAAGTAAACCGTGCCAGATAGGGCCGCGAGCCGGTCGGACTGAACCACCTGAAACCCATTGGAACGCAGGCCAGCCAGTTCCGCCGCGTCCAGATCGAGTGCGACAAATTCATTCTTGCGATAGCGAAAGCCTTCGCGATCGGCTTCGATCCCGTCTGCTTCATCCAAGCGAATGCGCTCACTTTCGGTTTCGTCGCCGCCGCCGATGATTTCCAGCACATCATCATGCCGCCGCCAGGGCCGCTGGTGGGCGTGTCAGTCACATCATCATTGTCGTCATCGGCCGGTCGCCCACCTGCAGCCGGGGGCGCGTCGTCGTCGTCGTCGTCGTCGTCGTCACCGCTGCTGCTGCCGTCGCCGGGAAAGAACCTCCCTCGTTTCACCTGCCGCCGGCGAATTCGCGATGAATGTCAGCGGTCGCGACGACGACGGTGACGGCGACACGGACAGGCCTCGAGGACC
>JAAUPH010000407.1 GCA_012035435.1 Sphingopyxis sp.
AGACGCCCTTGATGCGGCTGCGAAACGCCAGAAAGCCGAAGAGGGTGGCGAAGAGTTCATCGAAAAGCTCGTCCACATCAACCGCGTGTCGAAAACGGTCAAGGGCGGTAAGCGCTTTGGCTTTGCAGCACTGGTTGTGGTCGGCGACGGCAAGGGCCGTGTCGGCTTTGGCCATGGCAAGGCGCGCGAAGTGCCGGAAGCCATTTCGAAGGCAACCGCTGCCGCGAAAAAGGCGATGATCCGCGTTCCGTTGAAAGATGGCCGCACGCTGCATCATGATGGCCGCGGTCATTTCGGCGCTGGCAATGTCACGGTCCGCTCGGCGCCTGCCGGGACCGGCATCATTGCCGGCGGCCCGATGCGTGCCGTCTTTGAATCGCTGGGTGTGGCCGATGTGGTGACCAAGTCGGTCGGCACCTCGAACCCCTATAACATGGTGCGCGCAACCTTTGAGGCGCTGGGCGAACAGACCAGCCCCAAATCGGTGGCGCAGCGCCGTGGCAAGAAGGTTTCGGACCTGCTGAAGCGCGGTGGCGCGTCCACGAAGGTTGCTGAGGCCGAAGCCGCGGCGGTTACGGAGTAAGCATGATGGCCAAGATCAAGGTAAAGCAGGTCGGCTCGCCGATCCGTCGCCCCTCCAGCCAGCGCAAGATCCTTGCCGGACTGGGTCTGGGCAAGATGCACCGCGTCGTCGAGCTGGAAGACAGCCCTGAAGTGCGCGGCATGATCCGCAAGCTGCCGCATATGGTGGAAGTGGTCGACTGAACCTCTCCCCTCCCGCTTGCGGGAGGGGCAGCGAGGCTTGGTGGCGGCAGCCGCCTGGTCGCAGCGGTGAGGGTGGACAGGCCCTCTCCAAGTCGGACTAGGGTCATTCCGCCCAAGTCTTCCTATCCTCTCCCGCGAGCGGGAGAGGTTTTGATTTTAGCGCGAACATAGCGAAAGCGAGTGCAGACAATGAAACTCAATGATCTTCGTGACAATGATGGCGCCCGTAAGGGCCGGATGCGCGTCGGACGCGGCATCGGGTCGGGCAAGGGCAAGACCGCTGGCCGTGGTCAAAAGGGTCAGAAGGCCCGCTCGGGCGTCGCCATCAACGGATTTGAAGGCGGCCAGATGCCGCTCCACATGCGCATTCCGAAGCGCGGCTTCAACAACATCTTTGGCACCGACTATGCCATCGTCAATCTGGGCATGATCCAGAAGCTGGTCGATGCAAAGAAGCTCGATGCCAAAGCGGTAATCGATCATGCCGCGCTCAAGGCGGCTGGCGTTGCCCGCGGCGGCAAGGACGGCGTGCGCCTGCTCGCCAAGGGCGCGCTGACCGCAAAGCTGAACTTCGAAGTCGCTGGCGCTTCGGCAAGCGCCGTGGCCGCGGTTGAGAAGGCTGGCGGGTCGGTCAAGCAGACCGTCCAGGCTGCGGAAGCTGCGCACGACTAACATTGCTTAAACCGTTCGTGTCGAGCGAAGTCGAGACATCCATCGGGACCAGCGTAAGGTCGAGGGGCATCTCGACTTTACTCGATGCGAACGGAAATTTTGAGAGAGAATTTCACTCTCACGAGTTCAGCTTCCGACCTTCCCCCTTGCATCACGCCTCGCGCATCCGCATTTAGGCTCGAGGCCGCGATGGGGTGGGGCCGTTAGCATTTAAGGAAACGCGTCGATGGCCTCTCGCGCCGACCAACTGGCATCCAATCTCAACCTGTCGAAATTCGGACAGGCCACCGAGCTCAAGAACCGCATCTGGTTCACCATCGGCGCGTTGATTGTTTTCCGTTTTCTGTCGTTCGTTCCGCTGCCCGGTGTTGATCCCGTCGCGCTGGCGCGGCTGTATGAGCAGGCCGCATCGGGCGGCGTGCTCGACATCTTCAATACATTTTCGGGCGGCAGCCTTGAGCGCATGAGCATCATCGCGCTCGGCGTCATGCCCTATATCACCGCCTCGATCGTCGTTCAGCTCGCTTCGGCGCTGTCGCCGACGCTCGCCGCGCTCAAGAAAGAGGGCGAAAGCGGGCGCAAGAAACTCAACCAATATACCCGCTATGGCACGGTCGCGCTGACTGCGATTCAGGGCTATTTCGTGGCGGTCAGCCTCGAAACGCTGGGACAGTCGCAGGGGATTGCCGCGGTGATTGACCCCGGCATGCTGTTCCGCATTTCGGCGGTGATCAGCATTGTCGGCGGTACCTTGTTCCTGATGTGGCTGGGCGAACAAATTACCAGCCGCGGCATCGGCAACGGCATTTCGCTGATCATCATGGCGGGCATTTTGGCCCAGCTGCCGCGCAGCTTTGCCCAATTGTTTGAACAGGGCCGTTCGGGCGCGACCGGCGGCGGCGTGATCCTCGCCGTCCTGATCGGCGCGGTGGCGATCATCGCCTTCATCAGCTTCATGGAACGCGCTCAGCGCCGCGTGCTGGTGCAATATCCCAAGCGCGCGACGCAGAACGGCGTGATGCAGGCCGACCGCAGCCATTTGCCGCTGAAGGTCAACACCGCGGGCGTCATCCCGCCGATCTTTGCCAGCTCGCTGCTGCTGATGCCGCTGACCATCACCCAGTTGATGGGGCAGGGCGTCGATGGCGAAACTACGACGGGCAGCTTCCTGATCACGCTAAACCAGCTGCTCGCGCACGGCCAGCCGCTGTATATGCTGCTCTATGGTCTTGGCATCGTGTTCTTCTGCTTCTTCTATGTCGCGGTCGTCTTCAATCCAGAGGAAACCGCGGACAATTTGAAGCGCCAGAACGGCTTTATCCCCGGCATTCGTCCGGGCAAGAATACCGCCGCCTATCTTGACCATGTGCTGACGCGCATTACCGTGCTCGGTTCGGCTTATCTGGTGGTCATCTGTCTGGTGCCCGAATATTTCATCGCGCAGGCAGGTTTGCCCTTTTACCTCGGCGGCACAAGCCTGTTGATCGTCGTCAACGTGACGATTGACACGATCACGCAGATCCAAAGCCATCTGCTGGCGCATCAATATGCCGACCTCATTAAAAAATCCAAGTTGAAGGGCGGCACGGCGCGGCGCTGACGGCGGGCGCACGGATTGGGGGGCTAGCCATGACCATCGACATCATCCTGCTGGGGCC
>JAAUPH010000408.1 GCA_012035435.1 Sphingopyxis sp.
CCATTTCGCTAAAATCCATTATCGGCTCGAAGTCGTAGATGCCGACGGTCAGCCCACGGGCACCGCCGCACCGCCGCGATTCTCGCCGCCCGCGGTGCGCTCGCCGGGTTCATAGGTGAGCGAGAAGACCGGGCGGGTCAGCCACTTGCCCATCGCTGCCTTGACGCTGTCGGGGGTCGCCGCCGCCAGCCGTTGCAGTTCGACCCGATATTGGCCGGGGTTGTTCGAATAGAGCGCTCCCTCGGCCAGCGCGACCGCCTTACCCGAAAAACCGCCGACCGATTCAAGGCCCGCAATCGCACCGGCCAGATAGCTTGCGCTGGCACGCTTGAGCTCATCGGCATTGGGGCCCGAAGCGATGAAGGCGGCGATTTCCGCGTCCAGCCGCTTGGCGACCAGCGCGGTATCGACGCCGGGCTTCACATCAGCCTGCACCATAAGATGCTGGCATCTTCAAATGGCACGGCAAAGGACGATACGCTGACCGCAATCGCCTCTTCGCGCACCAGCTTGTTATCGAGCCGCGAGCTCGACAGCCCGCCAAGCACCGATGCGGCAAGCTGCATATTCATGGAATCGGGGTCGTTCAGCCCGGCAAAGGTCCACATGCGGTGGATGCGGGTGGTCGGAATCTGATCCTTGGCCATCTTCGCCAGCGGCGCGGGCAGCGTCGGCACGCCGCCATTGACGACAGGAATATCGCGGCCGCGCGGGATCTCACCAAACCATTTGGTCACCCGCGCCTTGGCAGTAGCCACATCGATATCGCCCGCGAGCACCAGCACGGCATTGTTCGGCCCATAATTGTCGGTGAACCATTTGCGCACATCGTCCATAGACGCGGCATCCAGGTCGGCCATCGAGCCGATGGTGCTGTGGTGATAAGGGTGCCCCTTGGGGAACAGATTTTCCTGAATATCGTACCACAGCAGACCAAAGGGATTATTGTCGCCCTGGCGCTTTTCATTTTGCACCACGCCGCGCTGATTATCGAGCTTTTCCTGCGTCACGGCACCGAGCAAATGCCCCATGCGGTCGCTCTCCAGGAACAGCGCCAGATCCAGCGCACCCGTCGGCACCGTCTGGAAATAATTGGTGCGGTCGAGCCAGGTCGTCCCGTTGAAATCGGTCGCGCCGACCTGTTGCAGTGGTTCGAAGAAATCCTGCGGCGCATTTTCCGACCCGTTGAACATCAGATGTTCGAACAAATGGGCAAAGCCGGTCTTGCCCTTGGGCTCATGCTTTGATCCGACCCGGTACCATACTGAGACGGCAACGACCGGCGCCTTGCGATCCTCATGCACAATCACGCGCAGGCCGTTGGGCAGGGTGAAGCTTTCGTGCGGAATAGTGACCGCCTTCACCAGTTCGGAGATGGGTGCGGGCTGGGCCGTCTTGGCCTTGGCCAGCACGGGGGCAGAAACGAGCGCGGTCGACAGCGCGAAGGCAAGGGTGAGCGAGCGAAAGGGGGTCATGAGCATTCCCTCAAAAATAGAGTGCGACAGTGCCGGCCGGGCCGGGTTGTTCGTTGATATTTCATCAGCCTAAGCCGCAGACAAAGTACGATCAAGGACGATAGCGGCGCGGCTTAGTCGCCATCAATTCGCTCGGATCGAACAACACCGGCTTCAGCCGTTTTTCGACGAACAGCGGTGCCTGGTCGGCATGATGCGGGCTGTCGGGGCGGGTCGTTGCCGATCCGAAGGGTTGGATCGATTCGGATCGGACCTTCCCGGCGCGGTCCCACGTCACGAACATCAGGAAACTGTCACCGTGGCGGACCTTTAACCGTCCGTCATCCTCCACATCCCACAGCGTTGAGGCGCGGAGCGTGTCGTTGCCGCCGTCGAGCGGCAGATCAACCTTGCCCCGCCGCAGCCGCAGCACCGTCCCCAGCGGGGGATTGAGCGTGCCGAAATGCTTTTGCAGATGCGTGGCCATCTCCCGCATCGTCTCGCCCGGGTCGGGCATGGCGGCCTTCCTCTGATAATGTGCACCATTGGCCGGGCGCAGCAGCATCAGCGCCAGCGCATCACCCGTGCCCTTGCCATCCAGATTCCAGTCCCATTGGCGGAGCAAAGCCTGTGCCGCCGCAATCTGCTTGTCACCCTTGCCATCGAGCGCCAGCAATTTGTCGACCCACGCCCTGGCATAGCCCGTGCGGGAATAGCCGGTGTCGAACTTGATCGCCTTTAACCGCGCTTCGTCGATCTGCCCCGACGCTTCGAACAATTCGATGGCGCGGATCGAGCGGTTGGTCGCGTCATCCTCGACGCCGAGCAGCGGCGAAAAGGCCGCCGGATCGAGCTCATCGCCCGGCCCTGCGGCGACCCACGGGCTGTTGTTCGCGTTCATGATATAGCCCGAAGCCGGATTGACCAGCGCCGGCGCCCGGTCGAACGGCAGGCTGCGCCGCCACAGCGCGCGCGGATCATCGCCCGGCAGTTCGCCGCGCCAGTCAAACCCCGGCGCGCGATCGGGAAACATGGCGTTGTAAAACATCGCGATATTGCCCGCCGCGTCGGCATAGACAAAGTTGGTCGCAGGCACGCCCTGCCCTGCCATCGCCGCGCGCCATTCGGCGAAATTGGTCGCCTTGTTCAGCCGATAATATTGCTCGACCATTTTCATTTGGTCGATCCCGGCATAGCGGATCGCAAAAGCGCCGCGGTCGTTGATGATCACCGGCCCATGGACCGAGCGGTGGATGGTGCGCGGCACCGGCAGCACGAACGGGCCATATTTGGCCTTCAGCCAAACGCGCTTGCTCTCCAGCGGAACCCATTTGTTGCCAAAGCGATAGCGTTTGCCGTCGGCATCGAGCGTCAGCTTATAGATATCGATGAGGTCAGGCCGGTTGACCGTGTTGGTCCAGCCCAAAAATTTATTGTGGCCCAGAAAGGGATAGGGCGAGCCCGGGAAATTCGCCCCCGCAAAATCCCACCCCTCTTTGCTGTGCACGACCAGCTCATACCAGGCCACCCCGCCCTCCCACGCTGATGCGAATTGGACACCAGCCGCGTCGCGCCGTCGGCCGAGCGCGCGGGCGCGACGGCAAAGGCGTTGGAACCATTGTCGGCG
>JAAUPH010000409.1 GCA_012035435.1 Sphingopyxis sp.
CAACAACACCGCGCCCGTCGGCCTCGGTCTCGGCACTCCCATCGGCTACCGCTTTAGCGGCGACAGCCAAGCGAGCTGGGCTCCTTCCTCCGTCAATGCCCAGGTCTTTATCTCGGTATCCGACGACTTCCCCCATCGACATTGGAACGCCGGAACCGTCCAGCTTCTTTCTCGCGCGCCCGAGCAGGGTGAGCTGCGCGTCGAGCGTCGTGACGCGGGCGTCCACCAGCCGGGTGCGATAACTGTCGAGATAGAAAAAGGCGGCAGCAAGCAGCGCAATCGCAAAAATATTGACCGCCAATATGCGTGTCGTAAGCGACCAGCGCGCCGACCAGACCAGGCGGCCCGGCTCTGTCACCGCCGGTTCAGCCGTCATCGGAGAATCGGTATCCCGCGCCATAAAGCGTTTCGATGGCGTCGAATTCGCCATCGACCTCGCGGAATTTGCGGCGCAGGCGCTTGATATGGCTGTCGATGGTGCGGTCGTCGATATAGACATCGTCCTGATAGGCTGCGTCCATCAACTGGTTGCGTGTGCGGACGATACCGGGTCGTGACGCCAGCAGCTCAAGGATGAGGAATTCGGTCACGGTCAGCGTCACCGCCTCGCCATCCCACAGCACTTTGTGCCGCGCTGGGTCCATGACCAGCCGTCCGCGCTCGATGGGGTCCGCCACCGGCTCGTCGCTTGGTGCGTCAGGCTGGCGGTTGAGCTCGACCCGGCGCAATATGGCGCGGATGCGGGCGATCAGCAGCCGCTGCGAAAAGGGTTTGGCGATATAATCGTCCGCGCCCATCGCAAGGCCAAGTGCCTCATCCAGCTCATCGTCCTTCGAGGTCAGGAAAATCACCGGCAGCTGGCTTTTTTCCCGGATACGGCGGAGCAGCTCGAGCCCGTCGAGCCGCGGCATTTTAATGTCGAACACCGCCAGATCGGGCGGATTGTCGATGAGCGGGCGCAGCGCCGCTTCGCCATCGGCATAGATGCGGGTGACAAAGCCCTCGGCCTGCAGCGCGATGGACAGCGACTGGAGAATGTTCCGGTCATCATCGACGAGGGCAATGGTGGCGGTCATGGGAGCGATTGTTCCTATCGCATTCTGTCTAACGCAACGGCCGCCTGTTCACAACGGCGCCGGAATGCAACGACGTGCGAGTTTCGCAATCCTTTGGTACAGGAGTCGAACGATATAGGTTTTGACAAGCGGCCTTTTGGGTGGCTAACGCGCCAGCATCTGGGACAAAATGGCACACTCGCGGTGGAACAACCACCGGTGAGCTGGCCTTTGGTCCGGGCACGCATACGAATGCGAACGCGCCGGACAGGGAAGGAATTGAAATGACGAAGCTGGCAATTGGCGATGCCGAAGTCACCATCAGCGCAAAGTTCGCGGAGAATCTGGGCACGGCGCAGCTCGTCGAGGAAGCGGTTCGCCACGGCGAAGGCCTGTTGGCCAAGGATGGGCCGCTGGTCGTCGCCACGGGCAAGCACACCGGCCGCTCCGCCAAGGACAAGTTCATCGTCCGTGATGCGACGACCGAATCGACCGTCTGGTGGGGCAAAACCAATGTTGCGATGACGCCGGAACATTTCGCGGCATTGAAGGCCGATTTCTTCGCGCATCTCGGCGGACGCGAGCGGCTGTATCGCCAACAGCTGTTCGGCGGATCGCAGCCCGAACACCGCGTCGATGTTCAGGTGATTACCGAATTTGCCTGGCACAGCCTGTTCATCAAGACGATGCTCGTGCGCCCGGCCGCAGCCGAGCTGGCGGCGCACAGGAGCGATTATACGATCATCGACCTCCCCAGCTTCCGCGCCGATCCTGCACGTCATGGCACGCGCAGCGAGACTGTGGTGGCGGTCAATTTTGCCGAAAAGCTCGTGCTGATCGGTGGCACCGCCTATGCGGGCGAGATGAAGAAGTCGGTGTTCGGCATCCTCAACTATCTGCTCCCGGCGGACGGCGTGATGCCGATGCATTGTTCAGCCAATATCGGTCCCGATGGCGATACTGCGGTGTTCTTTGGCCTGTCGGGGACGGGCAAGACGACGCTCAGCGCCGATGCCAGCCGCACGCTGATCGGCGATGATGAACATGGCTGGTCGGACACTGCGGTCTTCAACTTCGAAGGCGGCTGCTATGCCAAGATGATCCGCCTGTCGCCAGAGGCCGAGCCCGAAATTTACGCGACCACCAAGCGGTTCGGTACTGTGCTCGAAAATGTCGTGATTGATGCCGTGAGCCGCGAGATCGACCTCGACGACAACAGTCTGGCTGAAAATAGCCGCGGCTCCTATCCGATTGAGTATATCCCGAACACGTCGGAAAAGAACATGGGCCCGGTGCCCAAGAATATCATCATGCTGACCGCTGATGCCTATGGCGTGTTGCCTCCGATTGCCCGGTTGACGCCCGATCAGGCGATGTATCATTTCCTGTCGGGCTATACCGCGCGCGTCGCGGGCACCGAAATTGGTGTGACCGAGCCGGAGGCGACCTTCTCGACCTGTTTCGGCGCGCCCTTCATGCCGCGTCACCCCAGCGTCTATGGCAATTTGCTCAAGGAGCGGATTGCCAAGGGCGGCGTCACCTGCTGGCTGGTCAACACCGGCTGGTCGGGCGGGATGGCGACGATGCCGGGGATCAGCCGCATGCCGATCAAGGCGACCCGCGCGTTGCTTAACGCCGCGCTCGACGGCAGCCTGAACGACGCCGAATTTCGCGTGGACCCCTGGTTCGGCTTTGCAGTGCCGGTCGCCGTTGCGGGGGTTGATGCCAAGCTGCTTGATCCGCGCGGGGCCTGGGCCGACCCGGCACAATATGACGCGACGGCGCAGCAATTGGTCCAGCAATTCATCGACAATTTTGCCGAATTTGCGGCGCATGTCGATGAAGGGGTGCGCCAGGCCGCACCGATTGCAGCGTAACTCACTCCTCCCTCTCCCTTTACGGGGGAGGGCAGCGAAACTTGCCCCGGACTTGATCCGGGGCTTAGTTGCAGTGGCAGAGGGTGCTGCGCGCGAAGGCGTGCGCGCGCCGAGCATGCGGCGCTGCCGCTTGCGGAGGCAG
>JAAUPH010000410.1 GCA_012035435.1 Sphingopyxis sp.
AGGCATTATCATAACAGTTGCCTTTGCCGCTCATCGATGGCCGCAGGCCATAAGCCTGCAACTTCTTCTGATAGTCACAGGCGCAATATTGGCTGCCACGATCCGAGTGGAAGATGCAGCCTTCGGCGGGTTGCCGCAGATTTACCGCCATATCTAGAGTATCCGTGATGATCAAGGCCTAGATTCGGTCCAGATGCGATTATCTTTGAGGAGCGCATTTGCCATGACGATGAGCTTTCGCATGATGGCAGTGATGGCGACTTTTGTTGGTTTTCCGGCTGCGATGAGTGCTGCATATTTGGCTTTGAGGTCTGGGTTGAAGCGGATGGCTACAAGGGCAGGCATGTAGAGGGCCTGGCGGACATTTGCTCTACCGCCCTGGATGAAGCTCTTGCCTTTCCACTGCCCGGATTGCCGCGCCACCGGGGCGAGGCCGGCAAGGGAAGCGGCCTGTTTGTTATCGAGGCATCCCAGTTCGCTCATATCGGCGACGAGCTGGTTGGCAGTGACGCTTCCAAGTCCCTTGATGCTGACAATGATGTCGCGTTTGCGCGCGAGATCGGGGTGGGCATCGATGAGGGCAGTTGCGGCTTCGTCGATGGTTTTGATCTGCTTGGCAAATGAGTAGACGGCGCTGCTCATTTTGCTTTTGAGCATGGGCAGAGTGAGGTTTTTGGCGCGGTTGGCCAAAGCCGTGCGATCCTTGATCAGGCTTTCGCGTGCCACAACGAGCTCGGAAAGCTGCGCCAAAGCCTCACTTTTGACAGGCCGCAGGTCAGGCTTGAGGATAGCGGCCATCCGCGCCAGCATGGCTGCGTCGACCCGGTCAGTTTTGGCAAGTGTTCCGGTCGCTTCGGCGAACCGTCTGGCGCGCCTCGGGTTGAGCTTGACGAGTGGGAGCGTCCGCCCGGCCTGTTCGAGCGCACGATGATAGGCACCGGTTGCCTCATAGGCGATGCGTTCAACGGGCCACCCAGCGAGCCATTTGAACAGCGCCTTGTGTCCCGCAGTATCATTGCCGAAGCGCCGATAACTGCCATCGGGATGAAGGTGCGCGTCGAGCCAGTCTTTTGAGATGTCGATCCCGGCTGATTGTGGTATAGATGCACTCATCTTTTCCGTGTCCTTTGCTTGTCATCCGGGGCCAGACCCCGAGTATCCGTTCAGGCCGCAAGGAAAAGAAAGGGGCGATCCTACTCTAACTCGGTCCTTCGACGACCGGCGGGATTGCGATCCGACCCCTCCTCGCCACGACTGGGGCGCGCCCCAGTGTGGTAATCCATCTTGGCCCAAACGGACGATAAAGTCATAAGACAAGCGGTTTTCGATCATTCTGGGTCATATCCGCAGGATGCGAAGTAGTTGGCGCATTGGTTTGGCTTGAAGATATCGACGAGCCTGCCGATAAGGTCCCAGAGGCCGCTCACGGTTCGCTCGCCGATCTTCCTGAGCATAGCCTTGAGTTTGGAGAAGGCCTTTTCGATGGGGTTGAAGTCGGGGCTGTAGGGCGGGAGAAAGCGCAAAGTTGCGCCTGCTGCCTCGATCTGTTCGCGCACTGATGCCCGTTTGTGGCTCGACAGGTTGTCCATGATGACGACATCACCGGGTCGAAGTTCCGGCACGAGAACCTGGGTGACATAGGCTTTGAACCAGTCGCCATTGATAGGGCCGTCCAGTACCTGGACTTGTAACGGTTTTGCGCCGGTCACCTGAGCGATTAGAGCTTGCAACAGGAGACCGACGAGATGATCAAGCATACAGAAGAGTTCAAGCAGGAGGCGGTGCGGATTGCACTGACCAGCGGGTTATCCCGCGACCGGGTTGCACCGGATTTGGGGATAGGGAAGTCGACGCTGGGCAAATGGGTGTCGCAGTATCGGCCATCAGACCTGGTGGCAGCGCCGCAGGCAGATCTGGCGCGTGAGAATGAACGCCTTCGCCTTGAGAACCGTGTGCTGCGGGAGGAGAGGGAAGTGCTAAAAAAGGCCACGCAGTTCTTCGCGAGCCAAAGGCCGTGAAGTTCGCATTTGTGCATAGCTGGCGACACCGGTGGCCCGTTGAACTGCTCTGCCGTGTCATGGATGTCAGTGGACGCGGCTATCGTTCCTGGCGCTCGCGCCCGATCAGCAGGCGGGAGCGGACGGATATGAAAGTGCTGGCCCATATCCGAGAACAGTACAGGCTGAGCCTTGGCAGCTACGGCCGTCCTCGCATGACGATGGAGTTGAAGGAGGTGGGGCTCGATGTTGGCGAGCGTCGGGTCGGACGGCTGATGAAGATCAATGGGATCAAGCCAGTCCGCACGCGCAAGCACAAGGTTACGACTGATAGCCACCATCGCCTGGGTGTCGCAGCGAACTGGCTGGACGGCGATTTTGCCGCAGATGCGCCCAACCGTAAATGGGCCGGCGACATCACATATATCTGGACATCCGAAGGCTGGCTCTACCTCGCCGTCATCCTGGACCTGCATAGCCGTCGCGTCGTGGGCTGGGCAGTCAGCGACAGGATGAAGAAAGACCTGGCGATCAGGGCGCTGGATATGGCGGTGCGCCTGCGCCAGCCTCCCGAGGGCTGCCTTTTCCATTCGGATCGCGGCAGCCAATATTGCTCTTACGACTATCAGAAAAAGCTGCAGGCCTATGGCCTGCGTCCATCGATGAGCGGCAAGGGAAATTGCTACGACAATGCGTCCGTCGAGACCTTCTTCAAATCCCTGAAGGCCGAACTCATCTGGCGACAGAGCTGGCCGACACGGCGTCAAGCAGAAGCCGCCATCTTTCAGTACATCAACGGGTTCTACAACACCCGCCGCCGACATTCATATCTGAGCGGCATCAGCCCGCTCGCCTTCGAAGCCAAGGTGGCTTAATGAGATAGGTGACCGGCGCAAAACCGTTACATGTCCAGTCTGACCCTTCCGTTCAGTCGGAATCCTATGAATCACATCAAATGTGCCTTTGGGAATCCTCAAATCAACACTGCGCTAAATTCGTCCACACGGCCTAGGCTCAATCCATCACATCACAAAGTGGGACTATACAGGGTGAACGGCACAAAC
>JAAUPH010000411.1 GCA_012035435.1 Sphingopyxis sp.
AAATGTTATCACAGCACCTTTTTCTTTTGCAAACCATAAGTACTATTGGTAATCGATGATCTCTAGAAGAGATTGCTTTCCATCCCGCCTCGGAATATCCATTATTGTTCACATTCGTGATCAGGCGCATCCACTTCAAGTTCTTCAGCATGAATAAGACCTATTGCAGTTTATTTAAACTTATCCTTCCGGCAAGATCACTGGTCCGCTCACAGGCAGTGAGCGATTGAGAACTCGATGCTGCTAGACTTTTGCAGCGTGCTCCTGACATCATGTTTTCTTGATTACAGTGCAATTTGATCATATGGATGATGGATACCGTTGCTGGAGTCCAATATGGCGAGATAATATTCCGTGTGAGATAGTACAGTCCGCTTGGCGCTGGCACATTCAAAATTCACCGTATTAACATGCTCGATGATTTGAAAGTTCCATTTCAATTGTTCACGGTCAGAATCGGATTCTACTCTGTAATTGCCGCTTCATTTACGAATGTGAACCGATGACAATCGCAAGATACCTCTAGGTACTTGCTATTTGCCCTATTCATAATTGATCTGCTAGAGTATCCACGATTTGTTGCAAAATTGCATTACCAATAGCGTGCCTATCAAGTCGCCTTCGATCCATGTTGTCATTAGACGAATTTCGAAGTGCGCATGCCAATACAGAGAATAGCATCAACACCTTGCGCCATCTGTAGAGCATCGCGATATCAAGCTCAGTATGAGAGAGAGCTTTGCTGCAGTATTTAGTCATGGGAAATGCATAAGTGTGCTAGACGGAGCAGTGTTATGCATTAAGAATAGACTCTAAAGTGAAGCGAATCTCAGTTTGCTCAGTCGCTAATATATTATTTCTGAGATCTTCACAAAAAGATTGTCTCGCCGACAGATTGGAGGTATCTATTTGTCGATTGTCATCATGGCCAGAGACTAATGGCTATCTTTTTCTTTCTGTTGATCCAAGAAAAACAGGAGACTGTTCAATTAGCAAATAACTTCTCACGCTTTGACGTCATTTCACAGTATTGTGGACAAGACTGAATGCCAATGCGATGACAACGAACGTTCATTGGAAACAACTCGAAAGTGCCACTGGTCAAAATCCAAAACCGCAGCAAAATAATCCGCTAGAAACACCGCCCTTTCAACTGTGGGCTCGGCATTTTGCTCGACGAGGACTTGGTTTATCGTTTTCCCGCTTTCGATGGCTCCGGACGTATTTTTTATGAACAATTCCTTTCCGTAACCGGACCAGTAATTGATGGTTTCTCCCTGGGCGTCGGTAACCATAAAGGTCGGAAAGGTGTAACTACCGGGTGCGTTCCCTTCGGCCGCTTTCTTCGCCGCCGCCCGCCTTCTCCTGAACGTCGCCCGCGCCGGGCACGCGCGTGTTGTCGCCCACCTGTGTCTGCGACATCAGCCCGCCGATGGCCACGGTGACACCGTCACGCACGCGCACGACCGTGTCGGCTTCGTTGATCGACGAGCTGGCCAGCGGCAGCGTGAAGCTGCCGAGGTTGCCGAGGTTGACGACGCGGGTGCGCTCGGTGACGTTGCTCACCGCCGGGCGGATGTGCAGCGTGACGAAGCCGTCTTCGTCGATCTGCGGCGTCACGTCGAGCGAGATGCCGCTGAAGAAGGCCTGCGTCTGGATCGTCGGCGTCGTCACCGAGCCGCTGGCCGAGGTGGTCGTCGAGGTCGAGATGTTGGTGATGAAGAAGTCGTCGCTGCCCACGCGCAGCACCGCCTTCTGGTTGTTGGTGGCGGCCACGCGCGGCGACGACAGCACATGAACCGAGCCCTGCGTCTCCAGGAACGCGAGCAGCCCGGCGAAGCTGTTGGTGGTGAAGGCCAGGCCGAGCGCCCCCTTGCCGCCGGAGGCCAGCGGGCTGGCCAGCAGTTGGCCGAGCGTCGTCGGGATCACGGTGGCCGGCGTCGTGCTCGCGTCGATCGCGGTCGAGACCGAGCCGGTCGGGATGCCTGCGTTGCGGCCGAGGCTGCCCGGGATGTTGATGCGCGAGGTATCGACGCCGCTGGACAAGCGGTGATTGCCGCGGCCGTCGAACGCCGTCCAGTTGATGCCCGACTCGAAGCCTTCGGAGAGCGAGACTTCGACGATCTTGGCTTCGAGCATGACCTGGCGCTCGATGGCGATGCGCGAGCTGCGCAGGAAGCCTTCGACCTCACGCAAGTCACGCGGGAAGCCGCGCACCACCAGCATGCCGCTGTGCGGCGACAGCACCACCTGACGGCCGTCAGCGCTGCCGACGATGGCCTTCAGGGCGGCGTCGATCTCCTTCCAGAAGTCGGCGTCGTGTTGCGTCGTCACCTGGCTGCCTTCGGCGGCGGTGGAAGACTGGCTTCCGCCGGCGCCCGTGCTCTGCATGATCGAACCGGAGACCACACGCGTGTCGCTGCGGCCGGAGCGGCGCGCCGACGGATAGGCGATCTGGAAGATGCGGGTGTTCAACGACGCCGCCTGCACCAGCACGCGCTTGCCGTCAATGCGGTACTCGTAGCCATAGAGCTCGCGCAGCACGTCGAGCGCTTCGACGACGCTGACTTCCTTCAGGTTGACGCTGACCACGCCCGGCAGCGTCGGCGGCAACAGAACCTGATAGCGCGACCCCGCGGCGATGGCGTGGAAGACCTGCGCGGCCGGTACGTTGCTGACGATCAGGTCGGTCGCTGCCCTCGCGATCGTGTTGGCGATCGTTGGCGTGTATGGAGTAATGGCGTACTCGGTGGCGTCGCGCACACAGGAGTTCGGAGTGCATATCGCGTTGGGTGCGACGGCATGGGATGTACTGCGAATGGTGCTTCGCAGCGGAATAGTGCTCGTCGGAGTGGGCATCGGGCTGGGCCTCGCGGCTGCGTGGGGATTGACGCGATTCATGGCTGGCATGTTGTATGGCGTATCGGCCACCGATCCAATCACGTTTGCGAGCGTGGCCAGTGTGCTTGCGGCGTCGGCGCTACTGGCGAGCTATGTTCCGGCGCGGCGTGCGACGAGGGTGGATCCTGTGCGGGCGCT
>JAAUPH010000412.1 GCA_012035435.1 Sphingopyxis sp.
CGTGGCTTGCAACATATCGCGCGTTTCACGATCAATGCGCTTAATCGCGTTTTCTAATGTTTCGACCGCCTCTTTCAAATCAAGTGACTGCGCGTCTAAAAACTCTTTGCGCACGCTAGCGTCTTCTAGCTCTTGCAGTGCGGCCATATTCACTGCACCGAGCGCTAAAATTTCCGCATTCAAACGGTTGATTTCGGCTTGGTAGGCGGTGGAGCGCGTCTTCTTTTCAACCGCCTCAGCAAGCTCATCAAAATTTGCACCGTTGTCCGCTAGCTGACTGGTGAAGGTTTCTTCATTGATACGCGCTTCTTGCTCCCTCATGCGAAGCTCGGTCATTTTGTCGCGCAGCGGCTGCAGGCTTTGCTCGATTGTGTGACGCGCATCTTCCAACTCTTTTAACTTGCCCGAGGCAGATTCCATCGCTTCCCGCGCCGCCGCCAGCGCTTTTTCCGCCGCGATCCTATTATTGAGCGCGGCATCGAGCCGCTCGCGAATGTTGCCTTCTTGCAGGTTTGTTAGCTCGCTCGCCAAGGCTTCTTTTGAGCCCGTCACCGCATCCCAGCGCTTGGCTAATTGCGCGACCATTTCGGTCATGGATTTTATTTTGTCGTGACAAGACCGCTCAAAATAATTGGCCTCTTGTGCGCCACGCTCCGCCGCATTCACACGATCACGCGCGTCGTTCAACGCACGTTCGGCTTCGCGCTGCTTATCTTCGAGCAGCATGAGCTTATCGGTGATTTCCGATATTTTATTACCGCCCTCCTCCAATGCGGCTTGCGCCTCGGCCATCTCGCCGCGTTCGGCTTCTATCTCTGCGTCAATTAAGCCCGTCTCCTCGCGTATAGCGCCGCGACGACCCTCAGCTTGGGCAACGGCCTGGGTTAATTTCAAGCCTTCCATCTGCAAAATATGCTCTCGATTTTTTATGTCGAGTTGCTCTTGGCGCAGCTTACGCAGGGCATCTTGGGTGTCGGTTAATTGAAACTCAATTTCTTTTTGTTGCGTTTCAATGAGGTGCCGCGCTTCAATTTTGCTGGGCAAATCTGCTTTGAGCGTTTCGATTTCGCGTTGACGTTGCAGCACGCCATGCAGCTCAGATTGCGGCCCGTGAAAGGTCACGCCGTGCTGCGAATACAAGTGCCCATTGGCGGTGACGAGCACCGCACCAAACGGCAGGCTGGCCATTTTGTGGCGTGCCTCTGTTTCATTTTCCAGCACAAAAATATTCGCTAAACATTCATCTACAAACGCCATCACCCCCGGCGTATCAGACGAGACCAGCGTGGAAAGCCGCACCAGTCCTTGTGTTTCAGACTGTATTGAATTGCCGTTTTCTAAATATAGTGAGACTGCGCCCGGCGGCGCGTCACTCGCGATTTTGTCGATAACACTCGCGTCACTGACCTTCATGGCGTTCAGGCGCAAACCTAATGCCGACTCCAGCGCGTCTTCCCAACCGGCTTTAATCTTAATTGCTTGCCATAAGCGCGGCGCATTATCTAAGCCATATTTTGATAACCACATCGCTAAGCGATTGTTGTTATCCATGCGCGCTTGCTGGTTTTGTAGCGCTAACAACGCCGCCTCAATGCGCGCTAATTCACGGGTGGCGTTGCCAATATCATCCACCATTGCGCGGCGTTTTATGCTCGTATTCGGCGACGCGCTTTTCAGCATCCAGCAATTTGTCATCCACCATATTGAGCGCTTCTAAAGCTTCGGCGCGCTCGCCTTCTCGGCGATACGACGTCGACACCCAAGGGCGCGTTTCTCCGCGACGCTCCTCCGCGACGGTTCGTCGTGCTCGACCTGCACAACCTGTACGCCAACGCGGTGAACTTCGGCGAGGATCCGCATACCCTGCTCAGACGCCTGCCGCTGGCACGCGTGGCCATGGTGCACCTGTCGGGCGGCGCCTGGGGGCTTGTCGGTCGTCGAATCTGGGAGCCGCGACGCGGAACATCCCGCTGATGGCGCTCCTGTTCCTCATCACCATCCACAAGCTCGAGTATTTCCTGAACAGCCACATCATCGGCAACCGCATCAAGAACCCGATGTGGCTCACGCTGCTCGGCCTGCTCGTCGGCGAGAAGCTGATGGGCATCCCGATCGACGACAAGGGCGTGACCGCGTTCACCGCGGTCATCCAGGTCGGCGCGATCATCGCTGCGATCATCTACTTCCGCAACGACATCGCGCGGTTCATCACCGGGTTCGTGAAGGGCCTGCGCAGCGCCGAGGCGCGCCAGGGGTTGCAGGCCACCCGAGAGGGGCCGCACGGCCGTCCAGGCGCCAGGCCAGAAACGCATGACCGTCGCAAGAATGACGATGACGCCGGCGAGCGAGAGGGCGCTCGCCGCCGACAGAAAGTGCAGCACGATCGACAGCGTCGCCGTGCCCGCCACCATCGTCCGGAACCAGCGCTCGTCGCGAGACAGCGACGAGCCTGCCCGGTTCAGAACCGACGCAGACGGAAATCTGCGCTGCATTTCCGGGCTGCCACGCGGCGTACTCATTGGCATGTCGCTCGCGCATGCCGCTCGCCCGATCGACAGCGGTGTCGACGCAGGCGTGGCGCGCGCCTTTGCAAAGCGGCAGGTGATTTGCGCTGGCCGCCTGCTGCTCGTCGATGCCGGGCCATGGTCCGGGGACTGGCTTGTTGACGCCACGCCACAGTTTAATAGGACCACCGGTCGCTTCATCGGTTACGATGGCAGCATCCGCCAAGGGGGTCCGCCTTTACCGCAAACCGATCCGGATCGGGTGGAGCATCAGCCTCGCTCGGATGGCATGCGCCAGATGGTCCATGAACTTCGCTCGCCGCTCAATGCTATCAGCGGCTTTGCCCAGTTGATCGAGGGGCAATTTTTTGGCCCGGTGAGCAACCGGTATCGCGACCTTGCCCGCAATATCATTGCGGACGCCAATTTCCTTTCCGGCGCATTCGAAGACATCGACCTCGCAGCGCGTCTTGACGCAGGGCGACGGTCGCGCGCCGATGGCCTCAGCGATGCCGCGGCCATGGTCTAC
>JAAUPH010000413.1 GCA_012035435.1 Sphingopyxis sp.
GCCTGGTGTGCGCACGCCCGCTTCGGGACAACAGCGCGCGCCTGAGCGCGCACTAGCACATTCACCCGCTCACCCTGCTCGCGCCCCGACCACACAACGTGGTCGCCGCCCCGGGTCGCTTCGTCGCAGGCGCATTGAACTGCTGTTCTACTAGGACAAGACGCTGCGCCTACATTTGTAGTCATTGCTGGGGGAAACAATCATGATGCGTTGGCGATACAGGGCAATGACCTCTTGGCTGGCGGGCGCAGCAGTGTTTGGCGCAACGTCGACTGCCCAGGCGCAGACCGCATCACCGGCTCCAGCCGACGCGCCAGCCCCCGATGCCACCGTCACCACCGCCGCCGATGGCCGCACCAGCTACCCCGCCGCTTTCTTCACGCAATTTGCCCCCGCCACCGCGCTCGACATCGTCCAGCGGGTTCCCGGTTTCGGGCGTCCGACACGGGCGATGCCGGACGTGCGTGGTTTTGGCGGGGCGGCCGGGAATCTCGTCATTGATGGCGAACGGCCCAGCGCCAAATCCGATTCGCTTGCCACCATCCTCAGCCGCATTCCGGCAAGCCGCGTGCTGCGCGTGGAGGTCGGCTCGGGCGACCTGTTCGGCGCGGAATATAGCGGCCGTCCACAGGTCGCCAATCTCATCCTCGCCGATGGCGGCGGTCTGGCCGGTACCGTGGAAGCCAGCATCGCCCGCGACTATACCGGCAGCCTGACTCCGCAGGGGTCGATCTCCGCGCTGCTACGCCGTGGCCCCTCCACCTTCACTGCCTCTGTCGGCTATGAGAATGAGGATTATCTGGAGGAGGGGACCGACACGATCCGCGCGCTGCCCGGCCGGTCGATCACCGAATTTCGTGTCAAACAGAACGACATCCGCGATCAGGAATGGTTTGCCACCGCGAGTTGGGCGTTCGATGGCGGCCCAATCGCGCCGTCAATCTCAACAGCCGCTATGAACGCAACCGCTTCACCTTGCGCCAGGTCAATGACGTGTTTCCCGCGACTGGCCCGATCCGCGACGATCGGCTGTCGCAGCTGTTTACCAATGACCAGTTTGAAATCGGCGGCGACATCACTCGCCCGCTGCTTGGCGGCGGTATCAAGCTGATCGGCCTTTACCGAACCGTCGGCAGCGATAATCGCGACGATGTCTTTTTACGGGTCAATGGCGATGTTATCGGCGGCTTTTGTCCAGACAGTGGCCAACCAGCGTGACGAGGCGGTTGCGCGGCTTGTCTGGTCGCGCGGCGATGTCGCTGGGTGGGGCACTCGAAACCGGGGTCGAGGGCGCGTTCAACCGGCTCGACAGCGACGTCGATCTGTTCGGGGTAGCCGCTGGCGGCGCTCTGACCCCGATCGACCTCCCCGTCGACGAGGCGGTGGTCAGCGAATATCGCGGTGAGGCGTTCGTCAACGCCGGACGCAGCCTGACGTCGAACCTCCGCCTCGACCTCGGCCTCACCTACGAACAATCGCGCCTGACCGTCAGCGGCGATGCCGATGCCGAACGCACGTTGCGTTTCCTCAAGCCCAAAATTTCGGCGGATTGGCGCCCCGGCGATAACTGGCGGATACAGGCGTCGCTGACCCGCACCGTCGCTCAGCTCGATTTCAACGATTTCGTCGGCGCGGCGGAACTCGCCAATGAGCGGGTCGATGGCGGCAATCCCGATCTTCTGCCGCAACGCACCTGGGAAGCACGGCTGTCGGTAGAGCGGCCTGTGCTCGGCGACGGACGCATCCAGCTCGAGGCAGGCTATAACGCTATCAGCCTGTTGCAGGACCGCGTCCCGGTCGAGGGCGGCGATGCCCCCGGCAATCTCGGCAATGGCCGGTTGATGTTCTTGCGCGGCGTTGTCGATGTGCCGTTGGCCGCCATCGGCATTCCCGGCGGCCGCTTGACCTTCAACGGGGTCGTCCGCGACACATCGGTGCGCGATCCCTACACTGGCCTCGACCGGGATTTTTCGGGTGCGAGCCGCTGGTTGCGAGGCCGGTTTCCGGCAGGATCGCGGCAGTTTCGCCTATGGCTTCAGCTATTTCGCGCAGCCGTCGGTGCCGGTGTTTCGCGGCTCGGAAATCGACAGTTTCGATGGCGACGAACCCTTTGTCATCGCCTTTGCCGAATATCGGGCGACACCGAAAACCACGCTTACGCTCACCGCCGAAAATATCTTCGACGTTGCGGAGACGCGCAATCGCTTGTTCTTCGCGCCTGATCGAAGCGCCGCCCAGCCATCTTTTATCGAGGACCGCGAACGCAACCGCCACGTCACCTTCACCTTCGCCTTGAAACATAGTTTCGGGTGATCGTCGCCGCTAAGGTATCATAATACCTCTCAAGAACCGCCCGCCACGCTTGACTTTGCGGGCTCCAGCCATCAATAGCGCCAACCAGACGCCGCCCTCTCTCGGGGCGGCGCTTGTATTTTGTCCACCCGGATCAGCGCCCATGCGGCGCACTCCGGCCATCTTAGGGGAGCCCGCCCGTGAAGGCGCTCAGCAGAATGACCCAGTCGGCCAATGCCGCCACGGTCGGTGCGGTAAACAAGGTGCGCACATCAGCCAGCAAACCCTGTTGCCGCATTCGCTCCAGCACCGTGATCGCCAACAATGAGTGGCCACCGAGGGTAAAAAAATTGTCCTCGACACCGACTTTGTCCAGCTGCAATACATCAGCCCAGATTTGAGCCAGCTGCGCTTCCGTCGGCGTCCTCGGCGCCACATAGGTTTTGGTCCCTCGGATCATCTCCGGTGCCGGGAGCGCCTTCCGATTCAACTTGCCAGCCGCCCTCGACCCTCATGCGGATTGCTATATGGTCGCCGTCGTTGAATGCGCCGCTTTTGCGATCCACAACCACATAACGAACCCCGTTAGTCAGCACGCCCTTTTGGGTAATTGGTGCGTGCGCTCGGGATTCCCGCCCCACATCAGAACTGGAGGCGAGCGATCGATGACTTGAAAGCGGAAGCATGCATACGACCAGCGCCGAATATACAAACAAGCGCCGCAGC
>JAAUPH010000414.1 GCA_012035435.1 Sphingopyxis sp.
TCTTCGGCCGGGCTCGCGCGGCAGCCAGGCGCAGGCGGTGCTGGCGCCTTCGGCGTGCAGCGTGTAGGTGTAGGCCTGGGTGTCGTCCGACCACGCTCTGGCGCCAGCGAGGTAGGCGCGTGATCGCGTCGAAGTCGAGCAGGTTGCTCGTGCCGGGGATTGTAGAGGGATGCGGAAGTCCGTGTGCTCGCGGGTGAGGACGGCGAACTGATCGGCGGGCAGCGCGCGCGACGGGGTGGGCACTTTGATCGCCTTGCCCACGATGGTCGGGGCATCGGCGGTAAAGCCCACCTCCACCTCCGCATCGCGCGTCACCGCGCGGGCGACGCCCGACAGTGCAGCCTTGAAATCGTCGAGAGGGGAGGGGGCGGTCATGGGCAATCAAGTGCCAGCTCAGAAAGCATCGACCCGGTCCCGATCAATTTCCGCTTGCAGGCGGGGTCTTGTTGCAGGCTCGGTCACCAGATCAACCGACACTCCCAGCAGCGCTCCGACGCGCTCATCGAGTGTGAAATAGTTCCAGCCCAACCGCATGTCCGGTCTGAGCTTGGTGGCCAGATCCAAATCGGAGTGATCACGTGCGTCGTCGCGGGCGGTTGAACCAAAGATCGCGACATGCGCGATACCCATTGCTTCCAGCCGGATACGGTGCGCTTTGAGCCGGGCCAATGCCTCCGAACGGGTCATCATTTTCCCTTACTTCGTCCCGACAACACTCTCCGGCAAATCTTCGCCGAACACGCGCTGATAATATTCGGCGACCAGCATCCGTTCCGCCTCGTCGCATTTGTTGAGGAAGGACAGGCGGAAGGCAAAGCCCATCGAGCCAAAGATCGCGGCATTCTGTGCCCAGCTGATCACCGTGCGCGGGCTCATCACGGTGGAGATATCGCCGTTGATGAACCCCTGGCGCGTCAGGTCGGCGACCTTTACCATATCGGCCACGACGTCGGGCTGGCGCCCGTGGCCTTGCCCAAGATCACCTCAGCCTCGACCGCGGCGGGCAGATAGTTCAGCGTGACGACGATGTTCCAACGGTCCATCTGGCCCTGGTTGATCTGCTGCGTGCCATGATATAGCCCGCTCGTATCGCCCAACCCCACCGTGTTGGCGGTCGCGAACAGGCGGAACCAGGGGTTGGGGCGGATGACGCGGTTCTGGTCGAGCAGCGTCAGCTTGCCCTCGGCCTCCAGCACGCGCTGGATCACGAACATCACATCGGGCCGCCCCGCGTCATATTCGTCGAACACCAAAGCCGTGGGTGTCTGCAGCGCCCAGGGGAGCAGGCCTTCGCGAAATTCGGTAACCTGCTTGCCGTCCTTCAGCACGATGGCGTCGCGCCCGACCAGATCAATGCGGCTGATATGCGCGTCGAGGTTGACGCGGATGCACGGCCAGTTCAGCCGCGCCGCAACCTGTTCGATATGCGTCGATTTGCCGGTGCCATGATAACCCTGCACCATCACGCGGCGGTTGTGCTTGAACCCGGCCAGGATCGCGAGCGTGGTGTCGCCGTCAAAGACATAGGCATCGTCGCGGTCGGGCACGCGTTCGTCGGCCTCGCTGAATGCCGGGACCGTCATGTCGACATCGATGCCAAACAGCTCGCGCGCGCTCACCTCGATATCGGGGGAGGGGAGCAAGGTCGATCCACCGGGGATGGCGTGGGCGTTGGGATGTCGGTCATAATCTATCTCTAGGGCAGGCGCTCAGGCAAAGGCCTTTGCTTTCGAAAGCGCGGTATAGGCCTCTATCACCGCTTGCAACGCCTTTTCATGGCTGCGGTCGCCGCCATTTTTGTCGGGATGATAACGGCGCAGTAGCTCGGCATAGCGCCGCCGTAACGTCCGCCGGTCCGCATCGGCGGTGATCCCCATCACTTTCAGCGCCCGGTGCTCGTCGCGGGAAAAGCGCGGGTCGACGGCCTGACGCTGTTCCTCGCGCGCCTCGTCCATCCGCTGGCGAAAACGCGCGCCCAGCGCATCAATGGGATCCTTGAAATCGGCCCAGCGCGGCGGCAGATCGGCGCTGCCCGCGGCGCGAAAGGCGCGGCTTTCGCTTTCCCAGCCGTGCATCGGCGACTGCGCCGCATAAATTTGATCCGGGTTCATGCCTGCAAAATAATCGTAGGACGCGTTGAATTCGCGAATATGATCAAGGCACAGCCAGCGCCACTGCGGCGGCCCGTCATAACTCGGCGCGCGCGACACGGGCGCGCGAAACTCACCCTCGTGCGGGCAACCTGGCACGGCGCACGCATCCTGATGGGGAAAGCGGCCGTGCAGGCGCGATGGGTGGGGATTACGCGCCATCTAACCCTTAACCGTCTGTACCGAGCTTGTCGAAGGACCGACCTTCTTGCTATTCCAATTAAGAAAAGAACGACCCTTCGACAAGCTCAGGGTGGACGGATAAGGAATTTAATTGATGATAATTGGTCCAGCCCAACGCGAGATGGAATCGCTCCTCGCCGCCGCATTTCCCGGCGCAACCATCACGCTCATCAACGACAGCGCGGCGCACCACGGCCACAGCGGCGACGACGGCAGCGGCGAATCGCACTTCAGCCTGCACATCGTTTGGGACGGGTTCACAGGGCTGAACCGTCTCGCTCGTCAACGGGCGGTGAACCGGGCGCTGGGCGACATTCCGGGGACACGCGTGCATGCGCTGGCGATGAAGACAGAGACTCCGGCCGAGGCGGCATGACCGATCTCCTCACGATCACCCCCACCACGCACAATCTTGGCGCTTTCGCGGTCCGCCGTACGCTCCCCGCCCGCGCCCGCACCATGGTCGGCCCGTTCATATTCGTCGATCAATTCGGTCCGGCGCATTTCGATGTCGGTGCCGGGATGGATGTTCGCCCGCATCCGCACATCAACCTTGCCACCGTTACCTATCTGTTCGAAGGCGCGATCGAGCATCGCGACAGCCTGGGCACCCACGCCGTCATACGCCCCGGCGCGCTCAACCTGATGACCGCTGGCCGCGGCATCGTTCACAGCGAGCGC
>JAAUPH010000415.1 GCA_012035435.1 Sphingopyxis sp.
CGATGCCTCAGCAGCTACTACACCTTCTACATGATCGATCAGTTCGGCGTGCCGGTGCAGCGGGCGCAGATCTATCTGTTCATCTACCTCGCCGCCTTCGCGCTCGGCACGCTGGCGGGCGGCCCGATCGGCGACAAGATCGGCCGCAAGAAGGTGATCTGGTTCTCGATCCTCGGCGCGCTGCCGTTCCAGCTCGCCTTCCTGCTCTATTTCACCGGCGGCATCGCCAACCCATTCGTGATGCTGCTGGTTGCTCCCGTCGCGGTTTCGGCAGCCACCCTGCCGGCCATTTACACCATCGCCTTGGGCGGCATTGCCATGATCGCCGCGGCCATATCCGCGTCCGGGGCGACGGCCATCGGGGTGGCCATCGCGCCCCCGGTAATGATCGCCATGATGCCCGCGGCGGCCATGATGTTTCCACCAGGCACGGCGGCCACCCCAATAGGTCAGATAGTCCGGACCCATGCTGTGCCGCCGTCCATAGCGGTCGAACAGGAACAAGCCGTGCCCGGGATAGTAAAGGTCGTGATACCAGCCGCCGCCAAAACCGATCTGGACAAAGCCCGAATGATAATCGGCGGCGTCATAGCAATCATATCCATAGTAGCCGTCGTCATAGGCATAAGGATCATTGGTCCAATAGCCATCGCCATAGCGCGACGAACAATCGGCACTGGCATAGGAGCCGCCGTTTACATCGCCATAATAACAGCCCCCAAGCGACAGGCTGGCGAGTGCAGCAATGCTGAGGTTGCGCAGGGCAGGCGGCAATTTCATCACATCATATCCCCATGGCCAGCGAGTCGTGCAGGCCTTTTCATTCTGTCGCCAAGATTGCACGCTCCGGCTTGAATTGAAAATGAATGGAGCAACGCATAGTGCCTCGAAGCTTACTTGCAATCATGTCAGTAAGGTCTTAGCCAGTCCGTAACGCACGACGACTAAGCCACGCGGAAAGGGAGACGAGATCGCCATGAATGCCCCCGCCAAAGCCACCAGTTTCAACCCACTGCGCGCCGAATGGGAAGATCATTGGATGCCCGTCCCGCCGCCGGCGTCGCTCGACGACATTCCCGGAGATGACGGCGCGCCCGTGGTCGGCAATACGCTGAAGATGCTGAAAGACCCGCTGGGCTTTGCGCAGCGGATGGTGGCGACGCATGGCAAGGTCTATCGCAACAAGGCCTTTGGCGGCCGCGCTGTGCAATTGGTCGGCCCTGAAGCCAACGAGATGATCCTGTTCGACCGCGAAAAAATCTTTTCCTCCGAACAGGGCTGGGGACCGGTGCTCAACCTGCTGTTCCCGCGCGGTTGATGCTGATGGATTTCGAAAAGCACCGCGCCGACCGCCGCGTGCTGTCGGTGGCGTTCAAGCCCGAACCGATGCGGCTATATGCCGACGCGCTCAACGACGGTATTGCGCGGCGCGTGGCCGAATGGTCCGGCCAGCGGCTGCTTTTTTATCCTGCGATCAAGCAACTGACACTCGATCTGGCCGCCACCAGCTTCCTGGGCATCCCCTGGGGACCAGAGGCGGACCGGATCAACAAAGCGTTCGTCGACATGGTGCAGGCCTCGGTGGGCGTGATCCGCAAGCCGCTGCCCTTCACCGCGATGGGTCGCGGGGTAGCGGGCCGCAAATATCTGATCGAATATTTCACCCCGATGGTCGAGCAGCGCCGCGTTTCAGACGGCGAGGACATCTTCACGCAGATTTGCAAGGCGACCGACGAGGACGGCCAATATCTGGGCGTCGATGCCATCGTCGATCATATGAATTTCCTGATGATGGCGGCGCACGACACCATAACGAGCTCGGTCACCTCAATGGTGTGGCTGCTCGCCGCCAACCCCGAATGGCAAGACAAGCTGCGCGAAGAAATGCTGCGCGTATCGCCAGCGGGGCAGGGCGTGGGCCACAACGCGCTCAGCGAGCTCGAACTTACCGAAATGGCATTTAAGGAAAGCCTGCGCCTGATCCCGCCGGTCCCCAGCATCCCGCGCCGTGCGATGAAGGATTTTGAGTTCGGCGGCTATCGTATCCCGGCGGGCACGATGGTTGGTATCAATGTCAACTATACGCACCACATGGCCGAATATTGGCCCGAACCGACCAAGTTCGACCCGATGCGCTTTACGCCAGAGGAAACGCGTGGACGCCACAAATACGCGTGGGTACCGTTCGGCGGCGGCGCGCACATGTGCCTTGGCCTCCACTTCGCCTATATGCAGGCGAAGATTTTCATGCACCATGTGCTGACGACGCACCGCATTAAGCTTGATCCCGGCTATGCCCCCGACTGGCAGGCATGGCCCATCCCGAAGCCGAAGGATGGGTTGCCGGTAACTTTCGAGCCACTGGCGTGAGCGCACTCGTCCAGCTCTGCTGGGCGTTGCTGGCGCTGATCCATATCATGCCCGCGCTGGCGCTGTTTCGCCCGGCGCTGCTGACGACGATGTACGGCGTGGATGCGGGCGGGGCGACCTATTTGTTGCTCCACCATCGTGCAGCGTTGTTCCTTGGCGTTGTGGTGCTGTGCATCTGGGCGAGTTTTGACGCCGGCGCGCGTTCAGTCGCGGTCGTGGTCACCGCCATCAGCATGATCGGATTCCTCCTGCTCTACGGGCAGGGCGGCAGCCCGCCCGCGCTGCGGACGATCGCAGTGGTAGATATGATCGGCCTTGTGCCGCTGGCGGTGGTCGCGTGGGCCGCGATCAAACCGTAAAGCTCTCCCCGCACCCGCATGATCCCTTGGCATTGGGGTTGGCGAAGACGAACCCCGCCGTGAAGTCATCCTCCACCCAGTCCATCGTGCTGCCGATCAGGTACAGCACCGACGCGCCATCGATGAAGAATGTGCCGCCCGGCGTTTCAATCCGTTCGTCAAAGGGCGCCGCCTCGGTCACATAATCAACCGAGTAGGCCAGGCCCGAACAGCCGCGGCGCGGGGTCGACAGTTTCACGCCAATTGCGCCATCCGGCGCCGCGGCCATCAAGGCGGCGAC
>JAAUPH010000416.1 GCA_012035435.1 Sphingopyxis sp.
GGCTTCGGTCAACCGATAGGCCGCCCGTTTGGCGTCGGGCGGTACGCGCTCCAGCACGCCCGCGTCGACCATCCAGCCGAGCCGTGACGCTAGCGCCGCGCGCGAAATGTCGAGCCGGTCGATAAAATCCTCAAACCGCTCCACCCCTAGGAATGCTTCGCGCAAAATCAGCAACACCCAGCGATCGCCGAGCAGGCGCGAGGCGCGGCCGACCGGACATGGCGAACGTGAGGGGGTATAGGCTTTCATCGTCTGATTTTAAGACTTGACGCGGGCCCAAAGCAAGCGGCATTTAGGTCTGGTTTAAAGACTAATATATATCTGTGTCCCTGCGAAGGCAGGGACCCATCACCGGCGCTTGCGGCATTTGACAGCAGGTGATGGACCCCTGCCTGCGCAGGGGTGCACCATGATGATAAAGGACTAACCCATGCGCGGTCACCAATTCGCCAACAATGCCGAAGCCGTCGCTTATATGAAGAAAGTCGCGGTTGACGCCTCGGGCTTCACCGCCTTTCTGGGCGTTGAGCCCATCGTCTGCTTCGGCGGCGTGTCCGAACTTTTGCTCGTTATGCGCCCCGACATGAGGCAGCATCACGGCTTTGCGCATGGCGGGATCGTCGGGCTGATGGCCGACAACGCCTGCGCCTGGGCCGCGAGCAGCGCCATCGGTGACGTCGTCACGGGCAGCTACACCATCAACTTCCTTTCCCCCGCGCGCGGCAGCCATTTGCGCGCCAAGGGCACGGTCATTAAAGCGGGCAAGCGCCAAGCGGTGGTCCGCGCCGATGTCTGGTCGGAGAGTGAGGGTGAACCCGCCGTCTTGTGCGCGGTGGCACAGGCGACGGTCGTGCCGGTGGGGTAGTGGAATAAGCCCCTCCCCTTCAGGGGAGGGGGTTGCATGGGCCCTATCGAGAAGGCGGTCAGCGCTCCCAGGGCGTCGAAGCAGTCGTATGCGAAAGCTATCGGTAGCAAGCCTGGCCACCCCCAAACCCGTCCGCCCTGCGCTTGTCGAAGGGCTGTTTTTCTTTGGCAAAGCTGGGAACAAGCCAAATCTGGCGCTTGCAACCCAGAAGCGATAGCCTCGGCATCGGCGCCGCCAGCAATCATGGCCATCAGTCCAATTTTACATTGACTCTATATCGAATCGATATACAATGTATATAAAGGAGAAATGAGATGACTGACACAATCATGGTCCTAACCTTCAAGGCAACCGAGCGACTGATACAAGATGGAGGAACCTCTTCGTGGAGGCTCTCCCGAAAAGAGGCGCTTAAATGCAAATATGCAGTTTGTGCTCGGAATCGATTTGATGAGCGGAACGAAGGCACGGAAGATCACGGCACTGCGTTCTTGGTTGGCAAGATCCGCGATATTGTTCCCGCCCCTGATCGACCGGGCAGATGGCTTGTTCGCTTTGCAGAGTTTGCTGAAGTTTCCATTCCCGATGCTTGGGACGGCGTGCGCAACCCAGTTCGCTATGTCAATTTAGCCGATCTAGGTATTTGCGAATCAGAGCTAAAATTCAAGCCTATCGATGGCCTTTGTCAGCAAACACGCACAGATGTCGAAAAGCATGTTACGGAAACCAGTGACTTGACGATCGATATGGCCAAGATTCTGTTGGCTAAAAAGTTTGGTGTTGATCCTGCAGCAATCGAAATCACGATTAGAGCTTAAGCCACCCCGCCAACCTCGCTAACCCCCGCGCTGTTGTGGCGCAGCGCTTTCAGCACGCATTCCACGATCTGCGGCGCGTTGAGGCCGGCTTCGTCATATTGCTTGTCAGGGTTGTTATGCTCCTGAAACACATCAGGCAGGCGCAAGGTGCGCAGCTTCAGCCCCGCGTCGATCAGCCCTTCGTCGCTCGCCAGCGTCAGCACATGGGCGCCTAGGCCGCCGATGCTGCCTTCCTCGACCGTTACGCACACTTCGTGGTTTGCCAGCGTGCGGCGGATCAATTCCTCGTCGAGCGGCTTGGCAAAACGCAGGTCGATGACACTGGTCGACAGCCCGCGCGCCTCCAGCGTGTCCGCCGCCTTCAGCGCCTCGGCGAGCCGCGTGCCGAGTCCTCCTGCGAGAACGATCACCTTCATCGAATCCATGCCTCGTCTTCGTTCGTCGCCGCCCTGTGTCAATTCAGGGTATAGAGATATTTCCTGCCTGTGCCTCGTCGGCCTCGAAGCGATCGCCGTGTTCGAGCAGCGAGGCGAGCAGGCTGCGGGAAGCTGGACGCAACACATTGTAGGCAACAAACAAGTCGTCAAGGCCAATCCGGTAGCGCGCCTCGCTCCCTCGCCCCAGTTGGTCGCCTACCGTTTCGACCACATGTTCAAGCACACTATCGGCCTTACGCCGTTCGCCCATGGGCAGTGACTTGAGGTTTTTGAGCTTGCCATAGCGCTGTTGGCTCGGCACCTGGTCGCTATCGACCGCGCAGAAGTAGCTAATATTGGCGAAGGCAAACTTGTTCTTCTTTTCATCAAGCGTCAGCAGCCTATCGCTTGTTTCGCTTGCCTCTTCGTAGCTTATGGTGAAGACATTCGCTCCCTCGCCGCGCCCAATCGTGATCAAGGCACCGGGCACCAGGTGTTCGTGGAAGAACTCTTCAAGCCCCTGGAGCCAGCCGCCACGATTGCCGGTGGGATAGCGCACTTCGGCCAGGTAGTTGGTATAGTGCTGGGGCGACTCAAAGCGCACCACAGCGCTCCGCTGTTCAGCAAGCATTGGTGCAGGCAACAGTGCGGCCAGGCTTGCATCGAGCGGCAGAATGCCATATTCCCATTCAAAGAATGTCAGCAACCGGTTCACACTGCGGCTTGAGCGGATCGCTTCGACACTTTGGAGCGCGAGGCTATCATCGAAACTTTCCGTCAGATACGAGGTGATCTGGGCCATTTCGCTGGCCTTGACCCGTTTGGTGCCAATGGTGGGTAGGCCTTTAACCGACCAAAGATTAGCGCCATCGACGCCAACGAATTCGAAGTCTTTCTCGCGGCTAAGG
>JAAUPH010000417.1 GCA_012035435.1 Sphingopyxis sp.
TCTGGTGCGTGGAGGCCGATTTCGACAAGCTGCCAGGTGTGCTGTCGACCACCTCGGGTTACATCGGCGGCAAGCTCGCCAACCCCACCTACCAACAGGTGACGACCAAGACCACCGGCCATGCCGAGGCGGTGGAGATCGTCTTCGACCCGGCCAAGGTGAGCTACGAACAGCTGGTCGAGCACTTCTGGCGCACCATCGACCCGACCACCAAGGACCGCCAGTTCTGCGACGCCGGCTCACCGTACCGCAGTGCCATCTTCGCGCAGGACGACGCGCAACTGAAGACCGCGCTTGCCTCGCGCGAGCGCTGGAAAAGAGCAAGCCGTTCAAGGAGCCGATCGTCACCACGATCGAACCGCTCGCTCCTTGGTATGTGGCGGAGGATTATCATCAGCAATATTGGGGCGGCGCGGGCCAGCGCAATGGTTATTGCCTGGCCGTCATCCCTCCCAAATTGGCAAAACTGCGCAAGGGCTTTGCCAGCAAATTGAAATAGATCATCGGCTAGCGGTAAGACCCGCGGCGTGACACAAGGCCGCGTTTCGTAATGATGACGTTTTCAGTGTCAGGGGAGTGTTCAGTATGAAGCCTATTCGCAAGGCAGTGTTTCCGGTGGCGGGGCTGGGCACCCGCTTCCTTCCCGCGACCAAGGCGATCCCCAAGGAAATGCTGCCGATCGTTGACCGGCCGCTCATTCAATATGCCGTCGATGAAGCGCGCGAGGCAGGGATCGAGCAGATGATCTTCGTCACCGGGCGCGGCAAGACAGCGCTCGTCGAGCATTTCGACGTCGCCTATGAACTTGAAGCGACGATGGCCGAACGGTCGAAAGACATGTCGGCGCTGGAGGCGACGCGCTTTCTGCCCGGCAATCTGATTACCGTGCGCCAGCAGGTGCCGATGGGATTGGGCCACGCCATCTGGTGCGCGCGCGCCATCGTCGGTGACGAGCCCTTTGCAATTTTCCTTCCCGACGAATTCATGTTCGGGTCGCCCGGATGCATGAAACAGATGGTCGATGCCTATCATGAGGTCGGCGGGAACCTGATCTCCGTCCTCGAAGTGCCGCGCGAGCAGGTGTCGAGCTATGGCGTTATCGATCCCGGCGCGCAGAAGGGTGCGCTGACCGAAGTGTGCGGATTGGTCGAAAAGCCCAAGGTCGAAGATGCGCCGTCCAACCTGATCGTGTCGGGCCGTTATATTCTTCAACCCGAGGTCATGCGTGTGCTGGAGCGGCAGGAGAAGGGCGCGGGCGGCGAGATTCAGCTGACTGATGCCATGGCCCGGATGATCGGCACACAGCCGTTCCACGCCGTGACTTTTGCGGGGCAACGGTTCGATTGCGGATCGAAGACCGGATATATCGAGGCCAATCTGGCGGTTGCGCTTGGTCGGCCTGATATGGCTGATGATGTACGCCGAATAGCTACGGCATTATTAGACAAATAATAATCGGCCTTCTTCACTGTCACAACTATGTCATTTTACTGTTTAGCCGGTTTGTTAACCATCGTCTTTTAGTGCCAAAGCATGGTCAGGAGACGTTGGCATCATGGCGATTAACTTTGAAAATCTCGGTTCATTGAGCCTGCGACGCAAGTTCGATCTGGGCGTTGGCATCGTACTGCTGCTCGCAATCGGTTTCGGCGTGGCCGATTGGCTGAGCTTTCGCGAGGTTATCGAGGATAGCGCATATTCCCAAACGCTGACCACCGCACGCAAGAATCATCTGATTTCCGACATGATGCATAATGCCATTCAGACCAATGTGCTGAATGCGCGGTTGGGCTATCTGGAACAGGACCGCGCCCAGCTGGCTGGCGCGCAAACCAATATGAAGGAGGACAAGGCAACGCTCCGTGCCGCCCAGGATGCGATTAAAGCTTTGCCGCTGAACGATGAATTTGAAGCCAATATGGCTGAAGTCCGGTCAGCCTGGGGTGTATATGTCCGCGACGCCGAGCTGGCGATTGCGGCCCTGACGGCCAATGATGCCAATTCCGAAGAAGCCGTTGATCGTTTCAACCGTCAGGCCGAGGTTGTCGAGGATTTGATGGCGCAGGTCACGCAGGACATCGACATCTATGTCGCTAATCAGGTGGCGACGGTGAGGGCCGACACCGAAAAAGAGAATATCATGTTGATCGCACAGCCGATCATTCTGACCATTTTGCTGGTCGGTTTCGCGTGGTTCATACGCCGTACCCTGATCATGCCGATCGTCAGCGCTTCTGACGCGCTGTTTTCGCTGTCGCAGGGTGACTTTAACGTCGCGATCGGCGGGACCGAGCGCCGCGACGAAGTCGGCGCCTTGGCGCGCGGCATTGTCGCCTTCAAGGACAAGGCACAGGAAGTGTCCGCGGCCCTTGCAGCACAAGAAATCGCCGAAAAGCAGGCCCGCGAACAAAGCGCGCGCGCCACGCGCGAAAATGACCGCCGCGAGGCGTTGGTGAAGCTTGCCGTTTCGCTCGAAACCCGTGTGCTGACGGCGGCCGAAACCGTGGCGCAAACGGCCCGTCAGTTGCAGGAAGCATCGGTCGCCGTCGAAAGCGCCGCGCAGGGGTTGTCGGACATGCGCGGCACCGTGGCAGATACGTCCGGAGGGTCGCTGCCGGGTGTCACCGTCACGATCACCAATCAGGCGTCGGGAACATTCCGGGAAATCGTCAGCAACGCCGACGGCATCGTGTTGCGCGGACACACGTTGTGGGTGGTGCAGAACTTCACGCGCCAGATCAGCGAACTCAAGCTCGATGGCGACTGGGCGTCGGGCAAGCTGGTTTCCGTGACCGCGGCGTCCGCCTCGGCGCGTCGACGGCCCGCCGATCGCCGCCAACAGCTCGAACGACAGGGCGTTCGCCTTGCCGTCGTCCATGTGCAGGATCATCACCGCGTCGCGTCGTTCGATCGTGAGTGCACCGCTGCCCATCCGGCGACCATAGGCGTCGGTGGATCGCGCGATCGCAGCAGACGAGCGCCGGCAGCCGGTGGAGTACGCTCG
>JAAUPH010000015.1 GCA_012035435.1 Sphingopyxis sp.
GAATGCTTCTACAACCCGATCCGCAGGCACTCGACCATCGGATACCGAAGCCCCATCGACTTCGAACGCGAGGCCGGTGTAGCATGAATGAGCCAATCTCGGTGTCCATCAAACCGGCAGCAGGCCAGCCATAGGACCCGATGGTCCACCAACTCGAATCGGATAAGTCCGACAAACCATAATGATCTTCCGGACATTTGATGGTGCGATTCCAGCGTCTGCCAGACATCCTGAAACCGTGGTGTCCCTAGTTGTGACGTGCGGATATTGTCCATGATGCAAGCTTAAGGACGTGCCTTGCGTACCTTCGAGCAAAATGCGATGCCCCCTAACGAATGCGTCGGCAATGATCTTCCTCGCACTTCCCATGAAGGGCTTTAGTTCCTCGCAATCTTTTGCGAGGAACAGCGAACTGCCGTTCTTATAGTCTGATCTTCCGGTCAGTTTTCTCGCTGACGCAATGCCGACGCCCTGTGCCGTCGAGCTGATGTTTCCGAACAGCAGCGTCTCCTGGGCTAAGTCATCGTCACAGATGATCATTGCTTGCTCGTCGATCGTCAAACGATCTGTAGCGATCTCATGACGGGCAATTTCCTCGAGAAGCTTCTTCGGATTTATTACTGCGCCGGGCCCCAACAGCAGCTTCGCGTTCGGGGCTCTTTTTGTACCGGACGGTAGGTGAAAATATTTCTCGGGTTCGGGTTCAGCGAAAACCTGATGTCCGGCATTCGGCCCGCCCACCCGGATAAGTAGTTCGTATTCCGGTGCGATGTGGCCGACAATGTTTCCCTTGCCTTCGCTTCCGTATTGCCCGCCGATCAGGACATCGACCAATTTCTCATTTGATCGAGGATATAGATTCAACAATGCCGTAGCTCGGACGAGAACCGCAGCTGCGGAACAGCGATCTGTATCTACCACGATATCTGCGATGCCGCCAAGAGCTTCAATATTGCGTTCTGTTCTGTTTTTCTTGAGGGCTTCATATTCAATGTCAGTGTCCTCCGACCGGCCACGTTCCAAATATCGCTGCTTTAGGACTTCGGGCCTCGCCGTAACGTGAATGTGGTAAACCTCAGCTCCATATGCCTTTCGAATGGCATTGACCTGCCCATGAATCCTAACTGAATCAACAACATATAGACCTGATGGTGTCTGCCCCGATGACTTCTCGATCACTTGCTGCAGTGCTTCGGACACCCAGAGGCCGCCGTCTTCCCTATCGAGCCGTTGTCCAGCCTTTTGAAGTGCGTGGCGTTCCAACTTCGTCTTTGGAAGCCTTTGAAGAATGAGGTCCTTCGTCTTGATAACTTTCGCTTCATGCTTGTCACGAAGTTGGTCTACCAAGGCCGATTTGCCAGAGCATATTGCGCCGGAGACCAAAACTACGCGGAATGAAGCTCGACCCTTGATCAACTGAAGAGCTCAAACTGCTCTCGCCGCGGGGGCAAATCGTAGACGGTGACAGTCAAGTTAGACCGCACCATTTCTTCCTCAATTATCTCTTCAATCACCCCCCAATCTCCACCGGCCGCACCCGTTCCGATTCTTGGCATATGTATGCTTGCGCCCGTTTTCGACGCCATTGCGGCAATCACCTTCAAGCCCGACTGCAACGCGCTGTAGCGTAGGCGCGAAAACATCGACGGTCCAAAACCTTCTTGGGCTATAATGCTCGCCAAAATATCCTCAGCATTTAACTGAGTAAAAATGGCGTTGCCCAGGCGTTCGCTCGGCTTAATATCAAGCATAGTCTCGCTAAACTGCGCTTCCGCGTCAGGAAATCTTTGGGCGAATTTGCGGGCCACGCCTCCTCCCCACTTCACTGCACGGTTGTTAACCAGCTGACAGATGATTTTTCTTCCGTCGTCCAACGGCGCGATGATATTTCCGTGAACATACCTTATTGGCCGTTTGTCGGACTGCTTTGAGCCAAATCTGACGATACCGGCGACCCGTGGATACCTGGATCCTGGATAACCGGGGATGCCAACATACTCAATTAGCGTTTCTTCGCCTACAAACCAAGTTTCCGTAGCTTGATCGGTATGTCCGATTGCCGTGCAATTCCGCAATGCGCTGGTCTGCGGAACAATAGTACCCTCGATTTGTGCCGACGGCGCGAATGCCGATGAGACTGAGTAGTCGACACGGTATTGGCGGCTGCCGTTCTCATCTTCGATAGGTGAAGCAAAAAAGACAGAAACAGGCATGTCCGAAACCTTTGCAAGGCGAATCAGAAATGCCTCCGTTGAAACATCGTACTGTCGACGTTCCTGCATTAGCTTCTCGATTGAAGCAATATGGAAGGATGATGGCAGACTTCCGATCGGTAGAACAAACTCAGACGCTGCAATATTGCACAACAACTCAAGCTGCCAGTTATCAGACGGTTTGTGAATCACGTTTCTGTTGCGAATTTCGTCCGGCCAGTCCGGAAACAACAAATGTGCTAACTCATGGGCTATTGAAAACCGCACTCGCTCGCGCGGCTGCTGCGGGTTAAATTCGATAATCGGCCCATGGTCTGTGGCAATTAAGCGAGCATCCGCGATGTTAGAATTAGCAGAAACTTTAGCGTTCAGCAGCTCAACAATCTTGACGGGATTAAACGGGGGGCCCTCCCAACCCAACTCCCGGGCCTTCAGCACGAGCGCGCGAGCGGCATCCTGCACTGCGGCAACTGGGTTTGCGCCATTCGCGATCGCCAGCGCAGATTTATTGGTCCAGTTTATTCCCGCCTTCGTATTCATTGGAGGGACAGGTATCTGAAGCCTGTTACAATAGCCAGTAAAACCGCTCTCCTCGAAGGCTTCCGCAGCTGCATATTCCTGTTCGCCACCAGCTATTTTTGCATCAGGTTTGGGAGAGCGCATGGAGAGGTGCGAGGAACCGAAAATTTGGCGGATTTCGGCTTGATTAGGCAAACGACGAAATCCACAATGCAGGATGTCTATCGGCGGTCCAAATGCTCGAATCTTTACCTGACATTGATGTGGCTGTCAGCGTTTCGCCGCCAAAATTTTTGGAACGAATGGCGAGCCTTGGAGAACTGTCAGGTCAATTCAGGGTAGAAAGCCACAGCATGTGCGCCGGCCAGCAAAAAACGGAGATTGTTAACTTCCGATCAAGCGTCCTTAGTTCGCACAAAGGCGACGGCTTTCAGCTTATAGCTTATGATGACAGACCGGGACGTGTCATTGTCGAGGTGCGAGCTGAACGCTGGTCTCCGGATCCTCCAAGTAGGGAACTTTATGTGGAAGTTGCGCAGGCTCTCGCAGGGAGCCTGCTAAACAATACAACCGGTCGTACGGCACCAGTCACCGGCTTCGAATTCGCCAGAGCCGGAGGCCAGCCTTCCGGATGACGGAACGCACAGCGACTCTTTTCAATCGCTTTACCATCCTCGCCAACGTGAAGGCGCTGCACTTTTACGATTGGCAGCGGTTCTACGCGCTGATCCGCGAAGGCAGGCAAGAAATTCCTGAACATATTCTCCGTGGACTGCTTGTCGACGCCGGTTTCGCAGAAGATCGTTCCCGTCAACTGGCTGAGATATATGAGCACCTCTGGGCCTTTAAGCGCTTCAGATAGATCGAAGGGCCGCTATCGGTTCCGGGCTGAATGACATCAAACTGCGCCGATAGCGGCGGTAAATGGCCGATTCATTGGTTCGCGCGAACGTTAGCTTTTACAAAATCGGTGCTTGAAACCGGACAGTCCGTTACTGTCACAGAAGCGGCCGGGCGAGTGTTGGCTTACACAAACTGACCAGCCAGTATGAACTGCGCTTTCAATCCGTCGAATTACGATTATCTTACCGTGCAGGCCTGAGATCGTACCGAGCATGAATAGCTTCCCGAAGCGCGTAGCCGAGAATATTCTTCCGTTGTCGGTCGCAGGGACTTTACCTGCCGCTTTCCGCGAATGGCACTTCACCGGCCAAACAGTTGATCACGAAGTTTCGGAGGAGATCTGCCGACTGTGCGATAAGGAGGGCCTTCGATACCACTTCGAAATTCGGAACGACCAGACGGGTCATCGCCTCGACGTCGGTTCCGAATGCATTCTCAGATTCCAGGTCGCTGTCTTCGACGAGGGCCGCGAGCTCGGGCCGGACCAAGCGCGTAAAGCCCTTGCCGAACGGATGCGGCAGATGCGGCTTGAAAGCTGCCTCCGCGCGCTGGAACGGCTTGCAGCGGCCGAAACGAATGATATCCTTTCGAATGCGCTGGCTTACTATCGGCTCCACAAATCTCTGACGCCGAAATTCGCAAATGTCGTGTTCTGGCGATTGCAGGCGAACGCAATCGATCACGACCCCCCATTCTTTAAAGTGCGGCTCGACAAGGCGAGCTATATCACCGATCTTGGAGCAATGCCCCGGCGCAACGTTCATCGTATTTGGAAAGCGCTGACTTCAGCCCAGCGCAAAAAGGCGATTGAGCTCGGCCATCCCGCACCACCAGAGTTAGGAGCGCACACGTGACGATCGACAGTGCAATTCTAGGGCCGCCAGATGATCTGTTGGTTGGCGATATCGCCGATGTTCCATTTGCGCGCGCGAAGTAGCACGAGTTCAGCGTCCGTGAAGGCATCGTTCCGCATGGCCAAGCATAGCAAATGGGAAGGTCGAGTGACCGCAACATAATGCTGCTTCAGACTCTTGCTTAGCTCGGGTTTATTGGCGGTCAATCCGGATTTTACACCTGTAAGCCAGTCCTTGATCCGAGTGAGGTGCGAACCTTTGTAGTGAGTGTCGAAGACCAGCGTTGCGAGATGAGTCTCACCTTTCACGGAATGGATCGAGCCAACCTTTATCCGAACCTCGGGTTCCACGGCCGGGTAAGCGAAGATGTTGCCCAGCGTTGCTGGAGCACCGATCGCTCCACGATCCTCTTCCCAAGCCATAAAGTCATCCGCGCTTTCCGCTGCGGCGTCGGCCAGCAAAGCGTTGGCAATATCCGTGATCGGCTTCTTCCAACTTTGCCACACCCCGGAGTTCGTAGGCAGGTCTCCGGTCGCAACCTTCCCGCACAAAAGATGAAACCGTCGGAGTGTTGCAGCATCGTGTTCAAGCAGCCGACATAGTTGGCGGAAACGGTTGGCCAGATTCGGATGCCGAATGGATGGGTTGAGGATCGTCGCCAGCTTGAACACGCCGTCGGCGGCCTTCTCGGTTATCGGACGGACATCTCCCGTTCCAGCGGCATCCCCGACGCCGCGCCTGAGATAGCCAATCAGGGTGGCGGGTTGCCCTTCAATGCGAGCCAGCTCATGATCGTAACCGTCCCAATAGTGAGCCACACAATTTGGCGTGTCCGGTCGATTGGTGTCGCGATGGATCGCACCGACCGCAGCAAAGACGCCATCCGCTCGCTCTGCGGGGCTGAACCGCGTAGTCAGGAGATGCGCGAACGCCGGCAACACAGCCGTGGACTGGTCGGTCCCGAACAGGAGGATTGCAGCCTGTCTGCTCTGTTCGACTTCAGGATGCTCTCGCAGGCCGATGAGGCCGGGAGGGGACAAGGCGAGACCATTGGCTAGCGTCGCGATTTTAGTGCCGAACCGATGGCTGTTTGCCACCGGGATAGAAATTGCCGGGTTGGGAAAGAGGTCATGGTTCGTGCCATTCACCTCGGTTGCAGCCGCGCTCCCATAAATCGCTTGGTTCATATCGCCGAAGCGCTGACGCACTACCGGGTGATCATCCGCCATGAAAATGCGGTGGAGGATCGCGGACTGAACGTCATCATTGTCCTGCACTTCGTCAAGGAATAGCACCGGGTATCGCTGACGAACCGCATCCCGCAGGTTGGGATTGCGGTCTAGGGCCTGAGCCGCCCAGATCATCATGTCATTGTGGCAGAAATATCCTTCTGCTGTCGTCGCCTGGCACGCGGCGATGAATGCCAGATAGGTCGGTGTTTGCTTCCCAAGTGTACCGCCGCCCCAGGGGATTGCGCCCAGATCGTGTTCGGCATCGATGATGCGAAGAAGCTCCTCACGACTCTTCGTCTTTAACACTTGGGAGCGTTGACCTTGGGTCAGTTTGTACAACCGCCTCCGGAGGCAGATTTCGTCGTCGATCGCGACCACGTCGATCCCCCGCGACCTGAGCCAGGGGAGCGCAATAAAACTGATTCACGAACCCGTGAATCGTACCAATGAAGTGCGGATAGGAGAGGATCGCTCGACCGGCGGGGTCAGCGCCAAGCTTTTTCTCGATCTCCAACCGAGCCACATTGGTGTGGGAGAGCACGCAGAGGCCAGAAGCGGGCGAGGTCCAGCGCTTCGCAAGGATTGCAAGCTTCGCGACAAGCAACGTAGTCTTTCCGCTGCCGGGGCAAGCCGCGACGTCGATCGATCCGTTCGAGCGTAAAACGGCGAGGCGCGCATCCTCACCGTCAGCCCCGTGAAATGCCAATGCCGGCAGACCTAGGCTAGCACAGGCAGTGGCGATGTCATCATCGCTGACGGCTCGAGCCAAAAGCTCCGTGACGTCGATCACGCCGGCGCGCCTTCGGCATTGCCCGTGGCATAATCGATCGTTGCCCGGACATAGGGTGGTAGGAGCTCGCGAAGCCTAGCTGGAGGCAGACGGCCCTTTTTCGCCATGCGATCAAGCAAAGCCGCCAGATATTGAGCCGCGATCGCCTTCGAGGCACCGCTTCGATACTTTGCATATACCGACGTGCTGCGGCTGTCACGGTCCAGATCAGACAGGTTGCGGAAGCCGCAGATCGAGGTTCGCAGGACCTCGGCCACCGTTACTCGGTGCGAATGGATGCGTGCGTCGGCAAGCGCGAGATCTGCAGCAACCCACACCTCTCTCGCGAGGCCGAAATACGCGAGATCATATTCTAGGGTCCATTCATCGGCGACAAAGGTGCGGACCGATTGGCCGTCGGCTCGGGCGATAATCGACGCTCGTTGGTGCTCAAGGCCATCGCCCTCAAAGTCGTCTTTCTTTCGCCACCGCCTGCTTCCCTTCGCGGGTACCGAACCGTCCGGAGCCGTAAGACCGAGTATTGCCGGCGCACAATCAGGCATCACATCCATGTCGGTCATGCAGGCCACCGGGACGTTGAGTCGTCCCTGTTCGTTTGCTGCGCGGCGCTGGAAAATCCGCCCATATCGGCCCAGGCCGGTACCCCCGACATTGACGACTGACACACCGTGGCGAGCCAAATCCCTTCCGATCAGCCGGGCGAGCGTGGGCAGGAGGATATTCTCGGCATCTCCTTCCACGATGATGACGCCGCGAGCAAAGAAGAGGTTCGCCTTCGTGGCATTTAGAAACCGCTCCAGAAACGCATAGTCGCCTGGAGCGAGCATCGTGTGCTCGGGGCCCATCGGGAACGCTTGCCCATTGCGAACCATAACGAGATTTTCGAGTTTGAGCGACGAGGCCAGCGATGGGCTGTGGGTCGTCATCAAGACCTGAAGTCCATGCTCGGCGCCCTGATCGATGATCACCTTCTGCTTCAAAAAGTCGATTAGCAGATGTTGGCGCTGGGGATGAAGATGTGCTTCGGGTTCTTCGATCAGCAGTGCAGGATAACCATCTGTTTCTTGGCTAAGAAGAAGCAGTTCGGACGCCATAAACAACAGATTGTTGGAACCAAGGCCACGCCCTGGAGGCGGGTCAGCGACATCGTCGTCGCGCAGATCGAGTTCCAACTTCTCCAAAAGTTGTCGCAATCGCGCGGACTTGTTGCCGCGAGCGCCACTCACCGAAATCGCGCCCCTCAGAGTATCGCCTTCGAACGAAAGCTTGGCGAGATAGTCATCGTTCAGGCGTGCGCGCGCGTTGCCTATTCCGGCCTGACGCTCCAGCAGCTCGTTGGCGAAATCACCTATGCCGAGGACGCTCAACGTCGCGGGATCTTCCGGGAAAGCCGCGGGATCGAAGTCCTCACCGACGCTCTCGATCTCTTCGGTCTGCTGGAGGATCTGGGCGAGCCGCGAGCCGCGACCAGCCGAAAGAGCCTGATCGGCGTCACGGAGTGGCCGCAGATAGGTCGCGCAGAGGAGAGTGCGTGCCGAGGCTTCCAGCGCTGGACCACCGCCCGTCGCGCCTGAACGGCACTCTACGGTCGTGAAACGTCTCGATGGGCCGCGAGAGCCCGCTACCGCCTGCCAATGCAGGAATAGGTGGGCCTTGCCATCGAGATAGGTGAGATGCTCAAGGAAAGCACCGCGATCGCCAGCGCTGAGTGCATCGAACCGCAAGAGGATGCGGATTTCATTTTTGACCAAGCCGCCATCCGGTGTTTGATGGAAATCCGTCTCACTCACCCGGAAGTAATCTTGGCCGCGTGTGCCCAGCACAAGTCGGATGGCATCAATTATGGCGGTCTTACCGGAATCATTCTCTCCGACCAGTGCCGCGATGCCGGCCGGCAGGGTCAGTCGAAACGCGGCGTCCCCTTCGCCGAAAGTCCTGAAGTTTTCGATCCGTATTTCCGCCAGCCGCACAGGTCCTCCCCCGGAAGGTTTGCTAATGATAATCTTCCCACCAAACCATAGCGTTCTTGCGGTTACAAAGCACCGATATTAGCGCGGTCTTCCTTCATTTATTCTAGCGCAGATACGGAGCGTCATATGCAAGCGCTCGCGCTGGGTCGTGTATAGATCTGCGATGACATTTATTGCCTATCGACCGCTCCAAACCTACCAGTCTGCAATCGACCCAATTCAAGCCCTTTGCCACTTCGATCTCACCGCCTGAACGTACGTCAGCTATGAAGGATGCGTGTCGACTGTTCGAACGACCGCAATGTTAGCGACGTCGGCAGTTCGACCGGGCCTCGGCCGCCAATATCAAAACCGAGCCGTCACTCCAGCGCTAAAGTACCGCCCCACTGTATCGTAGCCGCCTTGATTCTGATCTGCGGACCCCGTCACACCCGGTGGCGGTTGCCTGTCCAGCAGATTGTCGATGGCAAATCTGAACGAGAACCGATCATCTACGTCATAACTTACCGCGACATTGTGATAGAAGGCTGCACCGGTACGCAGCGGGCTGGCAACATCGGGGTTGAGCGGAGGAACGCCCCCGACCGTGAGCACCTCTTCGGCTAATATGCCGCTCTGCAATTGGCTGCCAACGTAGCGCAAACGGTAGTCGATCCCGAGTGTGCCATTGCTCCAGCTTGCATAAAGATTGCCGGTCCAGCGCGGGTCGCCAAGCTCTCCTAGGATGCGATTGGGCAGATCGGGGCGACTTTGGAAATTGAAGTCGGTCCGTTCAAGGACGAGCGTTGCAATCGCACGGAGTGACAGATTGCCGAGATTGGTTCGGCCAATGGTCAACCCAGTCTGCTGCCACGCCAGGTCGAAGTCGACACCGCGCGCATTCAGGCGCGATATGTTGATGCTCTGCGTGCTGATGCTGCTCAGCTCAAAGGTTGCCGCGTCGCGCGTAAGCAGATTACAAAATTCGGGCGTCAAGCTCGGCCCGTCAACGCATTGCGAAACCACCGTATCGGCATCCAATGCCTTGACGGCATCATCGATTCGAATGTCGTAATAGTTGACGGAAGCGCGCAAGCCGGGGGCAAAAGCGGGTGCCAGAGTGACGCCTGCGGTAATCGAGCGCGACCGCTCGGCGTCGAGGTTCGGATTGCCACCGGTGACACCCCCGACCGACGACACGCTGGGCACGACCGCGACAAAGCCCGCGGGAATGCCAAGCGCTCGGCAATTTGCGACACGGGTCGATGGACCGCCGTTGATGTTTTCCGCCGAGCAGGGATCGCCGTTGGACAGAAAGAATTGCGCGCTTTGTACGGGGCCGAAGAGTTCGGCGATATTGGGTGCGCGGACGGCCCGAGCATAGGCGGCACGAAAGGTGAGCGCAGGGATCGGACGATACAGGCCGCCGACCCGCCAGCTGTCCACTGTTCCGACGCCGCCCTGGCTGTAGCGCGCGATGCGGTAAGAACCGTCCACTGTCAGCGCATCGGCAAATGGCACATCGGCCAACAGAGGGACCGAGATTTCGGCGAATGCTTCAGCAACATCGAAGCGCCCGCCCTGATCGCCGCCGCTGCCGTTGAAGAAGAGACCGGCCGCTTCGCGCGGGTCGGCGGTGAAGCGGCTGCGCTCTTCGCGATATTCGCCGCCAAAGGCAAAGGCGATGGGGCCACCCGGCAAGGTGAGATAGCTGGCGGTGTCGCCGCTGACATAACCAGTCACCACGCTTTGTTCGAGAATAAGGCGGCTGGTTGTCGTTTCGTTGATGAACGCGGCTGCCGGCTCGATGCCGCGCCTGCCGAACAGATTGACAGGGATGCAGCCGTCAACATCAGCGTTGCCCGTCAGCCGGCCACCGGCATCAAGCCGAGCGCGGCACACGATCGCGCCAGGCGTGCCGAGCAGCCCTGCCGTATCGACCACCGCATCGACCGCGTTTTGAAACCGCTGAAGATTGCGGTTATTGATCCGGTCGATGAAGATGCTGCTGCGCCCATAGGTGGCGGACAGATCATAGCGGAGATTGTCGGCAATCGTGCCGCGGATTCCTCCAACCCCGCGCCATACTTCACGCCACGTTCTTTCAAGTCCGTCGCCTAATGCTTCGGCGTCGAGATTGAGCGTGAAACTGTCGGTCAGGCCGATCGACTGAAGCACGCCGCGTGCCTGGGCGGAGAGAAATGGGTTGGACGTCGATATGGTCAGCGGTCCAGCCGGTCCCGACCCGCACACATCGCAGTTGAAGGCCGGCCCGCCCTGCGACTGCGAGCGGATCGACACGAATTTGCCCTCCCCATAAAACTCGAAAGACGGCGAGACCTCGAAACTGCCGAGCGCGAACACACCAAAACGCCGCAGGCGCGGAAGGAGATCGAGGCTCTCACGGATGTTGGTTCCATCACCGCCATCGGTGAAAAAGCCCGACCCGATCGGGCCACGTCCTAGGTCGGCCGGGTTGAGCGTGCCATCGGGGGCGAAACGCAGGATGCTGTCTGGCTGGATCGTGACGAAGTCGAACGCCGGGTTGACCACGGTGCCGCCGGTGGAACTGTCGATGATGCGCGTGTCGCGGAACAATAGCTGGTCCGGAATGCCGTTCGATCGTTCGGCACCGTCGCCAGGGTCGGCGGGGTTGGAGAAATAGCCACTGCCGAAGCGCGCGAAACTGCGATCAGCGTTGAACAGCGGATCGCGATCTTCATAGTCGACTGACGCAGCAAAACGGCCTCGACCATCTGCGAATTGTCGTCCGAAGGTTAACGCCGCCAGACTGCCTGCCGCGTCGCCCCGGCTCGAAATGCCCGATTGCGCCCGTGCCCGGAGGCCGGTGAATTGATCGTCCAGCACGAAATTGATGACACCCGAAACAGCATCCGATCCGTAGATGGCCGATATCCCGCCGGTAACGACATCGACACGGCGAATGAGGTCGAGCGGGATCAAATTGATATCGACCGCTGCCGAGCCCGGCTGACTGGCGACATGACGGCGGCCGTTTTCAAGGACTAGCGTGCGCGTGATGCCAAGGCCGCGCAGATCGAGAAAGTTGGCGCCGGTCACGCCGCCTCCGCCAAACACGCCCGAATTTTGCTGCGTTTCGGTCTCACGCAAGGCCGGCAACTCGCTCAGCTGATCGCCGATGCTGGTGCGGCCAAAACCGCTCAACTGCTGATCGCCGACGCTCGTCACGCTGATGCTGCTGTCGTCAGCATCCTGGCTTACCCGCGTTGCCGTCACGACGATGTCTGCATTGGCCTCGCTATCTGAGGTCTGCGCCAGTGCGTGCGACGGAGCAGCGGCGGACGCGAGAACTGATGTAAGGAGAAGCAACTTACCTTTGCGCGGCATGGCGACTATTGACCTTGTGAAAGAGTGGCTGGATCCTGGTCCCACGCGCAGCGGAAGCCGAACGTCGCCGTCCAGAAGTCAAGGCCGGCGATGCCGCGGAACGAGATACGAAACTGCTCGGGCGGATAGCCCCAGCCAGCACCGCGCACGGCCTTGATCTCGCCGTTGGGCAGGCCACGCGGGTCGGTCTGCGGGCCCGTCGGATACGGGCCGTCTTCGATCCAGTCGGCGATCCACTCATAGGCGTTACCGGCCATGTCGTGCAGGCCATAAGCATTGGACGGAAAGCTCGCGACCGGAGCGATCCGGGCAAAGCCGTCATAATAATCGCGAAAGGCTGCAAAGGCGGTAAACTCACGAGCAGTCGAGATATCCGGACCGTTAGCCTGCGGCACACCATCGACCATTGGCGTCGGCGCATTGCCCCAGACGGAAATTTGCCCCTCAATGCCGCCGCGTGCTGCCCGCTCCCATTCAGCCTCGGTCGGCAATCGACCGCCTACCCAGCGACAATAGGCGTCGGCATCGGCCCAGGCTAATTGGACCGCAGGCCAATTGTCCGGAGCGGGTTGATCGGCAGCAAAAGGCACTCGCCAGCTGAGGCCATCAACCCAATCCCACTCATTGATGTCGAAACGCCAAAAGCGCCCTTGACCGCGTTTGTCGGCTTCGGTGCGATACCCAGTGTCCGTCACAAACCGACGATATTGGCCCACGCTTGTTTCGGTGCGGGCCAGCCAGAAAGGCCGTGTCAGCGTGACAGCCCGGCGTGGAATTTCGGTAGGCTCACATTGCGGGTCGGCAGGAACGCAGCCCATTTCAAAGGTTCCCGCCGGGATATGCGCTGCGTCTGGATGCACAGCAGCGTGAGGCTGCGCTGTTGCCGCAGTAATCGTCAGGAGGATCGAGAGCATGTGACGGTGTTAGTGATGATATACTATAGCATCAAGTCTTAATGCCGTGACTTGGTCAACGGTGATCGCAAATCGATCGTAGACGGGCGGTTGGCGCTTGCCTCCCAATGTGTCAGCGGCCCGCTGACATTGATCTGGACACAGGGGTGGATGGTGAAGGGTAAGCGATACAATCTCCCCAGTTGAGCTTGCTCAACAATCGTGAACCAAGGTCCGCTTCGACCACGCTGTGAATGGGCGTTAATGTCCGCAATGTTGGCGTTACCAGAACCAGAAGCTGACAAATGGGACAGCCGTGATCGCCGCGACGCTCGGCCATTTCCATGCGCCGAGATAGTCGAGCGCGCCGAGGCGGACACCCGATTGGATCGCCAGCTTGGTGCGTTTGGCATAGATGTAGGCACCGCTGGCGGCCATCCCGGTCAGCAATAAGCCGAATACAACCCAGATCAATTTGGTTATGAGACCACCGAAAGTACCAAAGTGCAGCGGATCGGCGGTGTGGACGATACGCTCGCCGACACCCATGTGATGCGCAATTCGGGTGCCCAGCACTTGATTGCTCGCTGGGTCGATAAACACGGCATTGGTCCGCTCGCGCACCAGCCATGCTTGCCACTGCCCCTGGACGATCACCGGGTTGCCGGGCTCATAGGGGAGATAGACCGCAGTGATGGCGAGACCCGGCATCCGCGCCCGCGCTTCTGTTACCCAGCGGTTGATGTCCCGACCCGTGACATTGGCGGGAGGGGCGGGCCGGGCAACCACAGGCTCGGGCGTTTCAAGATCAAGCCCGGCATGTTCGACAAAATACCAGATCGAGGTGAGCCCAATTATCGCGACAAACCACAACGACCATAGCCCCGCAAGCCGGTGCAGGTCACCGATCCAGGTCCGACTATCGCGGTGCCAGCGCGGCATCCGGAAAAAACCGCGCCAGAACTTCTTGTACGCAATCAGGCCGGTGACCAGCGACAGAATAAGCACGAAGCCGAGTGCGGTGACGATGTACATCGGTATGGTGCCCGGCGCGAACAGGTAATAATGCAGCGCGCGCATGAAATCCTGGAAACTGCGGCCATATTCGTGGCCTGTAACGCGCGCTGTTCCGGGATCGACATAGATGGTGAACTCTTCGCCATCAGCATCGGTGGCCGATACGGAACGGACGAAATAGTCTGCGTCGTTGCGGTCGAAAGAGCCTATACCCCCCAGCACGGCGTCTGGTTGTGCTGCCTTGGCCGCATCCCACATCGCACCCCAATTCTCCTCGCCGACAACTGCCGTCGCGCGCAACTGTGGCTTGTACAGCCACTCGATTTCATGACTGACCGTCGCGATTGTTCCAGTCAGACAGACGAAGCCCAGGAACAGGCTGAGCTTCAGACCGATGATCGAATGCAGCCAGAAGGCGAGCGGCACGGGCTTGCGCTTTGCTGCGCCCATCTGCTTGCCAAGCTCAATCCGGATGGGCACCGAAGACTCAGAAGCGGCCCGATACACCGACCGTCACTCGTCGCCCGGGGGCCTCAACATAGGAAAAGCCGCCCGGCCCCTGATTTTGCGACGCGACGCTGATGTAGCGTTCGTCAAACAGGTTGTCTGCCGACAGATAGAGTTCGACACGGCCGATGGTGTAGCGCAGCCCCGCACTGGCCAATGTCACCGCCGCCGTATCGACAAACCCCAGACCTTCCTCAACATCGGTGAAATAGGACGATGGCCCATAGTGCGTCACCTGCGCATTGAGTGCGAGTGCCCCGGTTGGTCGCCATTCGGCGCGACCGGTAACGCGCAGCGGCACCGCAACGTCAGTACCATAGGCGATGAACCGGCCAAGTTCTTCGTTGAAAATACGCCCGCGCTGCAATGTGAACACGCCGGACAAGGTCAGAGTGTCAGTGGCCCGCCAGCTTGCATTGGCCTCAACCCCGCGAAAGCGCTCTGGCACACGGAACGGGATCAGCGGGCAAAAGCCCTGTCCGGCGCAGCTTGGATCGGGTTGGATTTGCGAGGAGGATTCTGAGCGTGAATGATAGAGCGCCAGCCCGAAATCTACAGCGCCCGCCCGACCACGAAGACCGATCTCATATTGATTGGACGGTGCCGGTTCGGGCGAGATCAGACCTGGGTCGGTGGCGCCGCGGGCAGCCCGACCGATTTCGGTTAGCTCCGCGCCCTGGCTGAACCCGCCATAAAGCTGGATTGCGTCCTTAAGCGACACCACTGCGCCAACATTCCACAAAGTCAGGCTCGATCTGCCGAACGCTCCGGGCGTTGCGGCTCGCGGCAAACCCGGGTCGAACCCTTGCTGACGCACCGCACCGCGATACCATTCATGCCGCATGCCGCCTGTAACAGTGATATTGCCCAACCCAAGTTCCAGCTGCGTGAACGGCGCGTAGGTGTTGAGATAGATTGACGGCGTGATGTAGCCGGTGACCGCGCCGCCCGCCGCCGGATCGACGATGAAGCGCAAAAAATCGTTGCGGGTGAAGTCAAAGCCATAACTTGTCTTCAGGCGCGCTGCCCCAATGTCATAGCTGCGCACCAACGCAGAGCGAAAGCCCAGACGGCTGTTCTCGCGATCCGAAGCAAAAAAATCATCGCCGAAATCGGTCGAGAAGAAATTGTCGCGCTGGCGGATCGATTGATCCTGATAAAACAGGCTGATGCTGACATCATGGCCGATCAGGTCCGGGTGGCGATAGCTGAGCGCGGCAGTGATATTGCGGTCGCGCGCCTCGTCCAACGCAGGATTAGGGGTTGGTTCGATGACCCGGGTCAAGCCGGTGGCAGGATCGATAACGCCAAAGTCCCCAAAGTCCGTCGCGAAGGAGCGGCCAACCTGTTCGTCATGGAAGGTGCCGGTAAACCGCAGTTCCTGCCCGCTGCCAAGGTCAAGCCCGAAGGAGCCGAGCAGGTCGATGGCTTCGAACGCCGTGGAAGGCACCGGTCGCCCACTGCCGCTGCGTGCTCGCCCAGCATCGGTGTAGCTGGCGCCGACATAATAGTCTAAAGTGCCGACCTGCTGACCAACCCCGGCATAGACATCGGTGGTAAAGCTGTCGCGCCTGCGCGCCGTGTTGAGACTGGTCTGCAGCGTCGCATCGAGTTCAAGGCGGTCGCTGTTTGCGCGCCGGGTGATCAAGTTGATGATCCCGCCGGGTGCGCCGGAGCCATAGAGCGCTGTGCCGCCGCGCACGACTTCGATCCGGTCAATGGCGAAGGGTGAGATTGTGAAAGGACCAGTGCACGAGCCCGGGCGAAGATCCTCATTGACCGGAACGCCATTGATTTGAAACGAGGCCGAGCGACCGCGAATGGCGCCTGAACAGCTGGTACGATCCTCGCTGCTTTGCACGTTAAGACCCGGAACAGTGAATTCGAGACCCGTCAGGATATTCCGGTTGTGCCGGATCTGCCCTTCGACTGCATCAAGGCCGATCACCGATACCGAAATTGGCAGCTCTGCACGTGTTGAACCAGAGCGTGTCGCGGTCACCACGATGTCGGTGGAGGCGGCAGCATCGTCGACAGGTGACTCTTGCGCGTAGCACACGCCCGGCAGGAAGAGTGCAGCGGAACACAGCATCAGATCTTTTTTGCGAATCATTCTCAAACCCCTTTGCTTGGCCTGCTAATGATAATCGCTCGCAAATACAAGCTCCCCTTTTCTGATGAGTGATGGAGGAGTCTGCTGCGCCCTTCCTACCCATGGGAGTATTCCGAAAATTGGCTTTCTGGTCGACCAATTGAAAGGTGGTTCCGCCGATCCTTTCTGCCTTTTCGCCACCATACGCTGATTGCAACAAGCTGTTGCCATGCCCGGTTTTGATGTCTCTTTGATCCGCCTCACGAGCGCAGCCGATGATCGGTTGCCTCCCCGATCCGCCGCGCGTCATGAGGCTGTCGCGCAAAGCCATCGGTATTGCTTCGGCCTGCGGCTTTGCCATTGTCGGCGGGGCGCTGATCTATGCCCTGCAGCCCGCGAGCCAGGCCGATCGCGAGGAACTGCTCAACACCGAAAGTACAGCGCGCCCCGATGCCTTGGCCGATGCTCCTCGCGACTATGGTGATGTCCCCAAACTGGGCCCGCCCCTGCCCGGCGATCTCGCGCGCCGATCCTGGCGGCACAACAGCGCGGCGCATGTCGCCGAACGTTCCGCCTAATCGGTGCTGGCGCCCGCCCTC
>JAAUPH010000016.1 GCA_012035435.1 Sphingopyxis sp.
CCCTCCCCTTGAAGGGGAGGGGCTTGTTTGCCTTAGCGCGGCGCCATCCGGATCGCACCGTCCAGCCGCACATCCTCACCATTGAAATAGCCGTTCTCGATCATGGTGAGCGCGAGATGCGCATATTCGTCCGGATTGCCAAGCCGCTTGGGGAAGGGCACCGACGCCGCGAGCGCATCCTTCACATTCTGCGGCGCGCCCAGCATCAGCGGGGTTTCGAAAATGCCGGGCAATATGGTGTTGCAGCGGATGCCCTCGCTCATCAGGTCGCGCGCGATGGGCAGGGTCATTCCGATCACGCCCGCCTTTGACGCGGAATAAGCGACCTGGCCCATCTGGCCGTCTTCGCCCGCCACGCTGGCGGTGTTGACGATCGCGCCGCGCTCGCCGTCTTCATTCTGCGGGTCAAGCGTCATCATGCCCGCGGCCGATTTGGCGATGCAGCGGAAGGTGCCGACCAGATTGATCTGGATCAGCCAGTTGAACGCGTCGAGCGGATAATGTTTGATTGTGCCGTCGGTCTTGGAACGGCTCGCGGTCTTCATCGCACTGCCCGTGCCCGCGCAGTTGACGAGGATGCGTTCCTGCCCGTGCGCGGCGCGCGCCTTTTCAAAGCCCGCATCGACGCTTTCGTCGCTGGTGACGTTCACTTCACAAAATACGCCGCCGATTTCGGCTGCAACAGCTTCGCCCTTTTGGGTTTGCAGATCGAAAATGGCGACCTTGACGCCCTTGGCCGCCAGCGCGCGGGCGGTGGCGGCACCGAGGCCGGATGCACCGCCGGTGATGACGGCGGCTACGGTGGAATCGAGTTTCATGTGGGTTCTCCTATAAGCCCCTCGCCTTCAGGGGAGGGGTTGGGGTGGTCTGTCGACATGGAGCAGGGCCGCGTATCCCCACCCCGCTGCGACTAGGCGGCAAGCCGCCAAGTCTAACTGTCCCTCCCCTGACGGGGAGGGGATATATTGGTCAAAGCCGCTCAACAATCGTCACATTGGCGACGCCGCCGCCTTCGCACATTGTCTGCAGTCCATATTTGCCGCCCTTGGCCTTCAGCACGCCGAGCAACGTCGCCATCAGCTTGGTGCCCGAAGCCCCCAGCGGATGGCCGAGCGCAATCGCGCCGCCATGCTGGTTGAGCCGCAGCGGGTCGGCGCCAATATGCTTCAGCCACGCCAGCGGCACGGGCGCAAAGGCTTCGTTCACCTCATAGGCATCAATATCGCCGATCTTCATGCCTGCGCGCTGCAAGGCGCGGTCCGTCGCGAACAGCGGTTCTTCGAGCATGATCACCGGGTCGCCCGCGGTCACGGTCAGATTGTGGATGCGCGCCAGCGGCGTGAGGCCGTGATCCTTGAGCGCCTGTTCCGACACGATCAGCACCGCCGAAGCGCCATCGCAAATTTGCGACGAGGAAGCCGCGGTAATCGTGCCGCCTTCCTGCAGCAGTTTGACCCCGGCGATCCCTTCGAGCGTCGCGTCAAAGCGAATGCCCTCGTCAATCTCGTGCAGAATCTTGCCGTCGGGCGTGTCCACCTCAAGGCTCAGGATTTCGCCCGCAAACACCCCCGCCTCGGTTGCGGCCTTGGCCTTCTGATGGCTGTCGAAGCTGAACCGGTCGAGGTCATCCTTGGTGAAGCCATGCTTCTTGACGATCATCTCAGTGCCCATGAACTGCGACCACATGATGCCGGGATAGCGTTCCTCCAGCCCGGGCGACTTATAGCCGCCCAGGCCTTCCTTCATATGGAACATCACGGTCGATCCCATCGGCACGCGGGTCATCGATTCGACGCCCGCCGCGATCACCATGTCCTGCGTCCCCGACATCACCGCCTGCGCCGCGAACTGCATCGCCTGCTGCGAGGAACCGCACTGGCGGTCGATGGTCACAGCAGGCACGCTTTCGCCCAGATGCTTGGTCGCGAGCACGGCGTTGCGGCCGACTTGCAGCGCCTGCTGCCCGCCCTGACCGACACAGCCCATGATGACATCATCGACGCGCTTGCCGTCAATGCCGGTGCGTTCAACGATGGCGTCGAGCGTCGCGGCGGCCATGTCAACGGGATGCCATCCGGTAAGCTTGCCGCCGCGCTTGCCCCCGGCGGTGCGGACGGCATCAACGATATAGGCTGTGGGCATGGGGGTGGTCCTTCGCAATAAATAGGGACAGTCCCTATTTTTTCTGTTCATGTACCTGAACAATAAAAATAGGGACTGTCCCTATTTATTGCCCTTCGGCGGTTAGAGTCCCCGCCCAATCAGTTCCTTCATAATCTCGTTCGTGCCGCCAAAGATGCGGGTTACGCGCGCGCCGCGCCACATGCGGGCGATGGGATATTCGTTCATATAGCCTGCGCCGCCGTGCAGTTGCAGGCATTTGTCCATGACTTCCCATTGCAGGTCGGTGTGCCACAGCTTGGCCGCTGCGCCTTCCTCGGCGGTCAACTCTTTCTTCAAATGCCGGGCCAGCGCCCAGTCGAGATGCGCCCAGCCCACCTGTAGCTTGGCCTTCAAATCCGCGAGCACGAAGCGCGTGTTCTGGAAATCGAGCACCGGCTTACCAAACGCCTTGCGATCACGCGTAAATTCCACCGTATCGTCAAACGCGCGCTGCGCCGAGGCCTGCGCCGATACCGCGATCGACAAGCGCTCCTGCGGCAATTCGCTCATCAGATAGATGAAGCCCTTGCCCTCTTCGCCCAGACAATTGGTGATCGGCACGCGGACATCGTTGAAGAACAGTTCCGATGTATCGGCCTCATCCTGCCCGATCTTGTCGAGGTTGCGGCCGCGCTGAAATCCTTCGCGGTCAGCCTCCACCAACACAATCGACACGCCCTTCCACGCGGGCTGCACCTCGGTGTCGGTTTTGACGCACACCAGCACCAGATCGGCGGTCTGACCGTTGGTGATATAGGTTTTCGACCCGTTGATGACGTAGTGGTTGCCGTCCTTCTTGGCGGTGGTGCGAATGCCCTGCAGGTCGCTGCCCGTGCCCGGTTCGGTCATGGCAATGGCGGTGACAACCTCGCCCGACACCAGCTTGGGCAGCCACTGCCGCTTTTGCTCTTCGCTTCCATAGGTGACGAGATAATTGACGACGATGTCCGACTGCAGAGAGAACCCCGTCGCGGCGCGGCCATAATATGCCGCTTCTTCATCGACGATGGCGTTATAACCGAAATCGAGGCCAAGCCCGCCATAGGCCTCCGGCACGGTCGGGCACAGCAGGCCCAAATCGCCCGCTTTGGGCCAAATCGCCTTGTCGACGATGCCGTCCTCCGCCCATTTGTTGGCGTTGGGCGCAATCTCGGTTTCCATGAACTGGCGCACCGTGCGGCGAAACGCCTCATGATCATCGGTATAGGCCGTGCGGGCCAGATTATCGAGCGACATGGTCAACCTCTCCCAAGGATTTTGTGCAGCTGCGTGATGTCAAGCTTGTGACCTTACGTTTACGTGCACGTCAAGTGAAAACGCACAGAATTGGCATCGGGTTGCCGCATGACCCGTGCTCCACTCAGCTGTCCATGTCAGGAAACAGAGTATCAGCCGCAGCTAAACCCGCTATACCGGCCCGCTGCATCGATATTGGCGTTCAGCCGGTCTGCGCGATAGTCCATCGTCACCGCCATGCCGGGGGTGAGCCAGCGGATCGCTTTGGCTCCGCTGGCCTTGGCGATTGTCTCGCGCAGGGCGGGGCTGTCCGAACTGCCGACATGGTCCGTCAGCTTTGTTGCTCCGCAAGCGTCCGCTACATCGGGGATCGCCGCGCTGCCGCCGGGTTCGGTGGCAGCCGGCTCACAGGCTGCGAGTAAAGGCGCGGCTGTGAATATGGCCAGAATCCTGCGCATGGTCGCTCCTACTCCGCTTCAGCGCGCGTCATCACCAATTTGCCGCCGCGCACCGCAAAACCCATGCGGCCCTCGACAAGTTCCAACGCGTCCTTGCCAAACACCTCATAGCGCCACCCGGTCAACAGCGGCAGTCCGTCGCGCACTCCGGCTGCAAGCAATTCCAGATCGTCGCTGCGCGCCACCAGCCGCGATGCCATGTTGAGCTCACGCGTGCGGATTTTGAGGAGCAGTTTCAGAAGGTCGCCCACCAGCACGCCGTCCTTGCCCAGCCCCGGGCCGCGCGGGGTGGCCGCGGGCAGGGCATCGCGGCTCAATGGCTTGGCATCCGCCAGCGCCGTCAGCATCCGTCCGCCAATATCATTGGTCTTCCACGTTGCCGACAGCCCGCGCACCTTGCCCAGATCGTCCTGATTGCGGGGTGGATGCGCGGCGATGTCGGCCAGCGTCTCATCCTTGACGATGCGCCCGCGCGGCAGATTCTTGCCCCGCGCCTCGCGCTCGCGCCAAGCCGCAAGAGCTTGCAGCCGCCCCAGCACTTCGGGCTTTTTCGACGGCTGCTTGATCCGCTGCCATGCCTTGTCGGGATCGACGCTGTAATTGGCCGGATCCGCGAGCTTTTCCATCTCCTCGTCGAGCCAATGCCCGCGCCCGGTTTTCACCAGTTTTTGCAGCATCTTGGGGAATATCTGCGCCAAATGGGTAACATCGGCGATGGCATAATCGATCTGCCGCTTGTCGAGCGGGCGGCGGCTCCAGTCGGTGAAGCGCGCGCCTTTGTCGAGATGGACGCCGACCCACGCCTCGACCAGATTGGAGTAACCGACCTGTTCGGCCTGGCCCAGCGCCATCGCGCCAATCTGGGTATCGAATATCGGGTGCGGCGTCTTGCCGGTGATATTGAAGATGATTTCGACATCCTGCCCCCCGGCATGGAAGACCTTCAGCATATCCTCATTGCCGGTGATAAGGTCCATCAGCGGACCCAAGTCAATGCCATCGGCGAGCGGATCAATCGCTGCGGCATGATCGCTGTCGGCAACCTGGATCAGGCACAGTTCGGGCCAGAACGTATTTTCACGCATGAATTCGGTGTCGACCGCGATAAATTCAGCGTCGGCAATCAATGCGCAAAAGTCGATCAGGGACTCGGTGGTGGTAATCAGCGGATGTATCTGCATGCACTGGCTATAATGATTGTTGACGCGGGGGCGAGGGGGAAAATGCGGGTGTCCGCTCTTGACAAAAGGCGCCTTGCAGGCGCTTAGCGCCGCGCATGCATAGCTATCGTACACATCATTGCGGCGCGCTGCGTGCGCACGACGTCGGCGCATCCGTACGGCTATCCGGCTGGGTCCACCGCAAGCGCGACCATGGCGGGTTGCTGTTCGTTGACCTGCGCGATCATTATGGGCTCACCCAGTTGGTCGTCAACAGCGGCTCGGCGGCGTTTGACGCGCTCGACGGCGTGCGCGTCGAAAGCGTCGTGACGGTCGATGGCGAGGTGATCGCGCGCTCGGACACGACGGTTAATGCGGCGCTGCCTACGGGCGCAATCGAGGTGCGCGCGAGCGCGGTGACGGTGCAGTCCGCTGCCGCCGAACTGCCGCTGCCAGTGGCGGGGGAGCAGGACTATCCCGAGGAAATCCGCCTGCGCTACCGCTTCCTCGACCTGCGCCGCGAAACGCTGCACGCGAATATCGTGAAGCGCACGCAAATCATCCGCGAAACCCGGCGCCGTATGGAGGATATCGGCTTTACCGAATATTCGACCCCGATCCTGACCGCATCTTCGCCAGAAGGCGCGCGCGACTTTCTCGTCCCCAGCCGCATCCATCAGGGCAAATTCTTTGCCCTGCCCCAGGCGCCGCAGCAGTATAAGCAATTGCTGATGGTCGCCGGGTTCGACCGTTATTTTCAGATCGCCCCCTGTTTCCGCGACGAAGACCCGCGCGCCGACCGGCTGCCCGGTGAATTTTACCAGCTCGACCTTGAAATGAGCTTCGTCACACAGGAAGAGGTGTGGGAAACGATGGAGCCGGTCATGGCGGGAGTGTTCGAGGCCTTTGCCGAGGGGCGCAAAGTGACCCCTGCGGGCGAATTCCCGCGGATTCCCTACTCACAGGCGATGCTCGATTATGGCACCGATAAGCCGGACCTGCGCAACCCGCTGATCATTCAGGACGTGAGCGATCATTTCCGCACGTCGGGCTTCGGCCTGTTCGAACGCATCGTTGGCGATGGCGGTGTTGTGCGCGCGATCCCGGCACCGGGGACGGCGGAAAAGAGCCGCAAATTCTTTGACGAAATGAACGACTGGGCGCGCAGCGAGGGGCATGCCGGCCTTGGCTATGTCACGCGCAAGGGCGGCGAGTTCGGCGGGCCAATTGCCAAAAACCATGGCGAAGAGGGGATGCAGGCGCTCTACGCCGCGCTCGGCCTCGGCCCTGATGACGGCTGCTTCTTCGCCGCTGGCAAGGCAGATCTGGCCGCCAAGCTTGCGGGCGCTGCGCGCACCCGCGTTGGTGAACAGCTCGATCTTGTCGAAAAAGACGCCTTCCGCTTTTGCTGGATCATCGATTTCCCCTTCTATGAATGGGACGAGGATGAAAAGAAGGTCGATTTCGCGCATAATCCGTTCAGCATGCCGCAGGGTGGGCTGGAGGCGCTGCAAACCCAGGATCCGCTGACGATCAAGGCCTATCAGTACGACATGGTCTGCAACGGCTATGAACTCGCCTCAGGATCAATCCGCAACCAGCACCCCGACCTGATGGTAAAAGCGTTCGAACTGACCGGCCTGACGCAGGCCGATGTCGAAGATCGCTTCGGCGGCATGTACCGCGCCTTCCAATATGGCGCGCCGCCGCATGGCGGCATGGCGGCAGGGGTCGACCGCATGGTGATGCTGCTATGCGGCGTCCAGAATCTGCGTGAAATCACGCTCTTCCCGATGAACCAGCGCGCCGAGGACTTGCTGATGGGTGCGCCGTCCCCTGCGATGGCGAAGCAGCTGAAGGAGCTGGGGATTAGCGTGGCGGATCAGGCCAAGCTCTAAGCTTGCCTGCTATGTGAAACTGTGCTACACAGTATCACATGAAAAATGTCACCATCGCTCTCGATGAAGAGACCCACCGCCGCGCGCGCATCAAGGCGGCGGAGATGGGGACGTCCTTGTCGGCGCTGGTGAAGGAATATCTGACGAAATTGGCGGACGGCGGAGATTCCATGCCCGCCGCCAAGGCCGCAAGTGGAGTGCGTGACGTGCAAATGCCATTCAATCACGACGCGCCCGCGCCGCTCTTCGCGGCTCAACCCGCCAAAGGGCCGGACGGACAGCCCTATTTTGTGAACGGGAAATGGGTTTGGACCAAGGATGGCAAGCCTCGGAAACCCGGGGCAATGCGGCATTTGGGCAAAGGGTGGACCGAGGATTTTGACAGCTGGCCCGATGGATTTATCGATGCCATGCATGGCGAAATCACCGAGGCAGCGAACAACTGGTGGAAGCCCTTTGCCACGCCGCCGAAAAAGTCAGGGCGGGAGTGAAGGTCCTCCTTGATACCAACGCCCTGATCTGGTGGATGGAGGACGATCCTCAGCTCGGGCCAAAGGCTCGTGCGACGTTGGCGGACCCGGCCAACACCGTGATGGCAACCATCGTTTCGATCTGGGAAATCACGATGAAATGGCGCGTGGGAAAATTTCCCTGGCCGGGTTCGACCTATAATGATTTCCTTGCCGCAGAAAATATCGGTCTCGTGCGAGTTGAATCGTCGCATCTGGAAATGCTGGAGTCCCTGCCTTATCATCACAAAGATCCTTTCGATCACCTGATCCTTGCGCAAGCCAAGGTCGAAAGCGCGGCAATCATCACCAGTGACCGCGAGCTTGCGCTCTACGGCGTCCGCTGCTTCCCGGCAATGCGGTGATGACCGGGCCGACCCAGCGCCGCCTGGCCGTTTCGGGCGGCGATCTGTGCTGGTTCGAGTGGGGCGCGGCGTCCCCCGAACGGCCCAGCCTGCTGCTCGTCCACGCCACCGGCTTTCATGCGCGCTGCTGGGATGCGGTCGTCGCCGCGCTGCCCGTCGGCACGCATGTCATCGCCCCCGATTTGCGCGGTCATGGGCGCAGCTATCGTCCAGCCTCGCTCAGCCATTGGGGTGAAAGCGGCGATGACCTCATCCCGCTCATCGATGCACTTGATCGCGATGTCCGGCTGATCGCCGCCGGACACAGCATGGGCGGCGTGTGCATCATCCGCGCCGCCGCCGCGCGGCCAGATCGTTTCGCGCACCTGCTGCTGGTTGATCCGGTCGTCTTTGCACCCGAATTTTATGCCGACGTCGGCCGCGATCCCGTCGGCGATCCCGATGAGCATTTTGTCACCCGTCGCCGTAACCATTGGGCCAACGCAGACGAGATGGTCGCGCGCTTTGCGACACGCTTTCCGTACAGCATCTGGGACCCGGCGGTGCTCGGCGCCTATGCCGAATATGGGCTTGTCCCGCGCGCCGCTGGCGATGGCTATGAACTTGCCTGCCCACCGCGGCTGGAGGCATCGGCCTATCTCGGCAGCACCGCCTTCAACCCACTCGCTGCTGCCGGAACCCTCCCGTGCCCCGTCACCGTCCTGCGCGGCCGCAATGGCGAGCGGCAAGGCGCGCTCGATTTCTCGATCAGCCCGACCTGGCCCGCGCTTGCCACGGCCTTTCCCCACGGCCGCGACGCGCAGTGGAATGATTGCACCCACTTCATCCCGATGGAGGCGCCTGCGCGCCTCGCGGACTTTGTCATGACCGAAACGGGACTGGTTTAACCATAATGCGCCCTTGCTGGCCGCGCGCTTTGGCTTAGGTTCGCGGCATGGCCATTAACCTTTCCGACCATGAAACAGGCGCCAAATATAAGGGCGACTATGACAGGGATATCGCTGCGTTGCAGATGCGGCTGGAACGCCTTCAGGCGGCGCATATCGCGCATGAACAGCGCAGCATCATCCTGTTCGAAGGCTGGGATGCAGCGGGGAAGGGCGGCATCATCAAACGGCTGACCGCCGAGCTGGACCCGCGGTACTTCGATGTCTGGCCGATCAGCGCGCCCACGCCAGAGGAAAAGGCGCGCCATTTCCTGTGGCGGTTCTGGAACCGCCTGCCCGGTACGCGCGAAATCGGCGTGTTCGACCGCAGCTGGTATGGCCGCGTACTTGTCGAGCGAGTGGAGGGTTATGCCAGCGAGGCCGACTGGCGGCGCGGTTATGACGAGATCAATGAATTTGAAGCTCAGCTTACCGGCAGCGGCACTCACCTCGTCAAACTCTTCGTCCATGTGACGCAGGAGGAACAGGACCGGCGGTTGGCCGAACGGCTCGATGATCCATGGAAACGCTGGAAAACTGGGCCAGACGATTATCGCAACCGGGCCAAGCGGGCCGAATATCTCGCGGCGTTGCACGAGATGTTCGCGCAGACCGATACCCGCTGGGCGCCATGGGCGGTGATTGACGGGAACAACAAAAAGGCCGGTCGCGTTGCCGCGCTAACCCACATCGCCAACACGCTCGAGCGCAAGGTGCCGATGACCGAGCCTGCGCTGGACCCCGAATTTGCCAAGATGGCAAATGCCGCGCTTGGGCGCGGGTAGAACGCCCGGCTTATCCCAAAAGTGTAAACGCCGTTGTCCCAGCGCAAGCTGGGGTCTGGTGCGGCGGCGTATGATCGCCTGAGCTGCCGTCTGGCGCTGGGATGACGGATGTGGGTTCACTGTGACATGATAGTGTTCTAGCCGAGCGCCATGAAAATGCGCCGCAAATCCGATCTGCCCACCAAGACCTGCGTCACCTGTGGCCGCCCGTTCACCTGGCGCAAGAAATGGGCCAAGGTATGGGACGAGGTCAAATATTGTTCCGACCGTTGCCGGGGAAATCGTACCTGATGTGCCGTTGCGTGCTGGAAATTGCTGCCCCCCTTCGCTAAAGCTGCCGCATGCCGCGCATGAAACGAACCGATGACTGGGGCTGGCCCCGCTGGCGCGGCTATGGCAGTAATAATGAGACGCAGACGGTCAAGCTTTGCGACCGCCATGGCTGCAGCAATCCGGGCAGCCACCCTGCACCAAAATCGCCCAATAGCCCCGAACGCTGGTATTTCTGCGCAGAACATGCTGCGGAATATAACCGCAATTGGGATTATTTCGCGGGATTGTCGGCGGAGGACGCCGCCACCCGCGCCGCTGAAGAATCACGCGGCGCGCGCAGCTATGCCCGCGCCCAGCATTATGAATGGAGCGGGCCGGGCGACGGCACCCGCAGCGGTGACGAGATGCGCGCCCTGGACGTGCTGGGGCTGGACCCTGACGCCGATTTCGAGGCGGTTAAAAAGGCTTGGCGTGCGCTTGCCAAAGAAACGCACCCGGATGTGAAACCTGGCGACGCCGATGCGGCGAAACGCTTTCAGGCGGGGCAGGTGTCATTTGAAATCCTGCGGCAGGCCGAAGAGCGGAAGAGCTGGAAGCCAGCTTAGCGATATCGGCTGTGCTGAGCGGCCAAGCGGTTTTGGGACCCGTAATGAACCGGTGCATCGTAATCCTTGCTTGCAAGGTCGAAGCTCGCAAAGAGAAACTCTTGTTGCGAGTGGAGCTTATCCAATGAAGAAGTTGACGGGATTGTTGGTTGCGACGTCAATGATGACATCGCCTGCCGCGGCCCAGCATATGACGACCCAAGGTTCGGGACTGCAACGGGCCGAGGCGGTTGTCGCGGTTGGTATCACAATACCGATCGGCGGCAGTAAACGCAGCGACCCCGCGCGCGTTGATCTGCGGATGACACGCGACACGTTGCAAGCCGATGGTTCGCGCCTGTCCGATCTGACCGGCCGACCCCTGCGCACCAGCATCGGCCTTGCACTGGATCGTAATATGGAAAATCACTTGCTGATCAATGGCCGCCCGCTGCCAGAGAAAGATCAACGTCTGGGCATATCAACTGTAGGTTGGGTAGCGATTGGGGTAGGTGTTTTGGTGGTCGGCGGCGCAGTGCTCTATCAGGTTGCTGATGACGCCAGTGAATAGCCAATTTCCCCATCAGCGGCTTCTTTCCAAGCCTCCACGCTACCGATACACACATGCATCCAGCCCATCGCGCCGCACTTGTCCCATGCGGGCCTTCACCAGATTGCCATATCGCCGTGTCCAGCCCGACGGACTGATCGCCTCGCGCTTCTTGGGCTGCGGCAGGATGGCGGCGATGCGGGCGGCTTCGGCGGCGCTCAGCTTGTCGGCGCCATGGTTGAAATATCGCTGCGCCCCGGCGCTGACGCCATAAGTACCGATGCCGGTTTCCGCGACATTGAGGTACACCTCCATAATCCGTTCCTTTGACCATAATTTTTCGATCAGGAAGGTGAACCACAATTCTGGCACCTTGCGGACATAGCGGGTCCAGCCGCTGCCCTGCCACAGGAAGGCGTTTTTCGCGGTCTGCTGGCTGATCGTCGATCCGCCCCGCAGTTTCTTGCCCGACGCATTGCGGCGCATCGCATCCTCGATGGCGTCGCGGTCGAACCCATCATGTTGGCAGAACTTGCCATCCTCCGCCGCGATCACGGCGCGGACCATGTCGCGGTCGATCTCATCGATGCTCATCCAATCCTTGGTGATGCCATTGCCGTCGAGGATCATCGTCAGCGTGACAGGGGGCGGCACCACGGCATAGAGCAGCACCCACGCGATCGACCCGATGACGAACCATAGCAGCCAGCGCAGCAGCTTTGAAAACAAGCCGCTCTTTTTACGCGCCTTGCCCGACTGCGGCGGTGCGGGTTCAGGGTCGAATTCGGCGAAGCTGGCCATGATAAGAGGATTAGCGCGTGGGGCGGGGAGGGCAAGTGGGTCGATGCCTGCGCACCCGGCGCGGGGTGAACAGTGCCCCGCACTGTTCAGCTTATGCCGGGGGCATAACCGACTCCACGCCCCCGTGGGGGAGAGGGCAGTGAGACTTGCGAGCTTGCGCGCTAGTCGCAGCGGGTGAGGGTTTGCAACGCCGCCCGCGCTGAACGGCATTTGGGATGAAGTGAGGCGGCAGCGCCAGCGCCAGCGGCCTCAAAATGGCAGTCACGCCGTCAAGAAGCGCCGCTCGCCGGCAATGCTCAGCATCGCCTTTTGCAGCTTTTCAAACGCGCGCACCTCGATCTGGCGGACGCGTTCGCGGCTGACGCCATATTCCTGGCTCAGATCCTCCAACGTCTTGGGATCATCGGTCAGGCGGCGTTCGGTCAATATGTGGCGTTCGCGGTTGTTGAGCGTGTCGAGCGCCTCGGTCAGCAGGCCGTGGCGCATGTCGCGCTCCTGCGCTTCGGCAACCCGCTCGTCCTGCAACGGGCCCTCGTCATCGAGCAAATCCTGCCACTGGCTGTCGCCGTCCTCACCCATGGGGACGTTGAGCGACGTGTCGCCGCCCATCGCCATGCGGCGGTTCATGCTGACGACATCGCCTTCGCTCACTCCCAGATCGGTGGCAATTTTGGCGACATCGGCCGGCTTAAGATCGCCGTCCTCAAATGCCTCCAGATTATTCTTCATCCGGCGCAGGTTGAAGAACAGCTTCTTCTGCGACGCCGTGGTGCCCATTTTGACGAGGCTCCACGACCGCAGGATAAATTCCTGGATCGAGGCCCGGATCCACCACATGGCATAGGTGGCGAGGCGAAATCCGCGATCGGGATCGAATTTCTTCACCCCCTGCATCAACCCGATATTGCCTTCGGATATCAGCTCGCTGACGGGCAGGCCATAGCCGCGAAAGCCCATCGCAATCTTGGCCACCAGCCGCAGGTGGCTGGTTACAAGCTGCGCGGCGGCGCTGCTGTCCTCATGCTCCTGATAGCGTTTGGCGAGCATATATTCCTGCTCGGCCGTCAGCAGCGGGAATTTGCGAATTTCCGACAGATAGCGATTGAGGCTCGCCTCACCCGACAGCGCGGGCATGGTTGCGGGGACATTGCTACGATTTGCCATGATCAAATTTCCCTGAAGAGCCTGTAATTTGCACCCATGATATCCGGGCGTCGAGATAGATTTTTCTTTGCAACCTAAACGCGCAATTCATCGACCAGTTCCCGCATATCCGGCGGAATCGCGCTGTCACAGCCAATTTCTTGTCCTGTTACGGGATGGATAAAGCCCAAATGTGCGGCATGCAACGCTTGGCGTGCAAAACCCAATTGGCGCGCCACCTCGCCCACCACGCGGCGCGTGCGGCCATAGGCAGGATCGCCGACCAGCGGATGGCCGATGTGCGTCATGTGAACCCGCACCTGATGCGTGCGTCCGGTCTCCAGCGTGCATTCGACCAGCGTCGATTCGCGCAGCGCCTCGACCGTACGATAATGGGTGACGGCGCGCTTGCCGCGATCGGCATCGACCACCGCCATTTTCTTGCGATTGGTGGTGGAGCGAGCCAGCGCGGCGTCGACCGAGCCCGCAAGCGGCATCATCCGGCCCGCGACCACCGCCAGATAGCGGCGGTCGATGCTGTGAACCGCGAATTGTTTCGCGAGGCCGGTATGCGCACGGTCATGCTTGGCCGCGACGATCAGCCCGCTGGTGTCCTTGTCGATCCGGTGGACGATGCCGGGCCGTGCGACCCCGCCGATGCCCGACAACTGGCCGTCGCAATGGTGCAGCAGCGCGTTGACCAGTGTCCCGTCGGCATTGCCCGCCGCCGGGTGGACGACCATCCCCGCCGGCTTGTCGACCACAATCAGATGCTCGTCCTCAAACGCGATCACCAGGCCCATATCCTGCGCCACATTGTGCGCAGGCGCAGCGACTGGAATGCGTAGCGTCAGCGTCTCGGCGCACCCGGTTTTGGCCGAAGGATCCCACAGGATCGTGCCATTGGCCTGCGTCACTCGCCCGCCCTTGATCAATGTCTTGACCCGCTCGCGCGACAGCTGCGGCAGCGCGGCCGACAGTGCGCGGTCCAGCCGCTCGCTTGCGGCATCGGCGTCCAGCGCCACGGTTATGATGTCGTCCCCCTCCATCGCGTCCGATGTGGGAAGCGAGTTGGGGCTTTCAAGGGAGCTTCACCCTTGCCCCGCGGAATCGGCTGGCCTAGGGCCACGAAGCCTTATCATCGCAGGGACCAACCATGACCATCGACCGCGTCGAATTTGCCAGCCTGCTTGCCTCGCGCCTGTGCCATGATCTCTTGAGCCCCGTCGGCGCCTTTGCCAATGGCCTTGAACTGCTCGCCGATGAACAGGACCCGGCGATGCGTGCGCGCTGCCTCGAACTGCTCGATCAAAGCGCGCGGACGTCGGCAAATAAGCTCAAATTCTTCCGTCTTGCCTTTGGTTCGGCGGGCGGTTTTGGCGAATTGATCCCGCCCGGCGAAGCGCGCGCGGCGATTGAAGGGATTATTGGCGACACCCGCCCGATCACGCTCAACTGGATGATCGGCGATGAACCGCTGCCCAAACCGGCGGTCAAGATCATTCTCAATCTGGCGCTGCTGCTCGTCGACGCGCTCGTGCGCGGCGGCCGGCTGGACATCGGCTGTGAAAAGCGGGGCGACAGCATCGAAATCGCGCTGCATGTAGAGGCCGAGCGCATTTTCCTCGATGCCGATGTCGAACGCATCCTGACCCATGGCGTTGCCGCTGGCGACATGACCTCGCGCACATCGCCCGCTGTGCTGGTCCAGGCGGTGGCGGCCGACAATGCGGGCAAGGTCATGCTGGCGCGCGAAACGCCGACGTCTTTGCTCGTCGGCGCGGTGATTTCGGGCGGCTAAGCTCGGTACAGTAAATCGCTCTTTAACCATTCCGGGGCAAAGCAGGCACAACAGCTGCGTTGCGGATGGGACAGATGGACGAACTGCTTACCGATTTTCTGAGCGAAACTGGCGAAATGCTGGCCGAAATCGCCGGCGCCTTGGTCGCATGGGAAGCCAATCCGGCGGATCAGGACCGGCTCGATGCCATTTTCCGTTTTGTCCACACGGTCAAGGGCAGCTCCAGCTTTCTGACGCTGCCGCGCGTCACCGCGCTGGCGCATGCTGCCGAAGATGCGCTCGACATGGTCCGCCGGGGCAACCGCGCGGCGGACCGCGGTCTCGTTTCGGGTGTCCTCGCGATCATCGACCGGCTGACCGATCTGACCGAGACCATCGGCGCGCAGGGCGCTGAACCGGCGGGCGACGACAGCGACGTGATCCAGGCGCTGCATATGGTCGCGGGAACGGCGGCCGCGGCAGTCCAATCGACCGGTGCCGAAGACCGCGAGATCGACACCAGCGATGCGAATTTGAATCAGGCGCTCGCGGGCTGGCGCTCGATCCGCGTGCCTCTGCCGCTGCTCGACAGTGTGATGACCGGGGTCACCGACATGGTGCTCGCCCGCAACGAATTTTCGCGCATGCTGCGCGACAAGGTGCGCGATCCGCAGGTGGCGGCGGCTTTTGATCGCCTCTCGGAATCTGTCGCCACCATGCGCCAGTCGGTCAGCCAGATGCGGATGCAGCGCGTCGAGCGCCTGTTCGCTCCGCTGCCGCGCATCGTTCGCGACATTGCCGCCGAACTCGGCAAACAGGCCCAGCTGATAACTGCGGGCGGCGAGGTGGAACTCGACCGCGAGATGATCGAAAATATCCGCGATCCGCTGACTCACATCATACGCAACGCCATCGACCACGGGCTCGAAAGTCCCGAAGAGCGCGAGGCATTGGGCAAGCCCCGTTGCGGCACATTGCGGATTACCGCGCGGCAGTCGGGCAATCGGATCGACATCATCTTTGGTGACGATGGCCGCGGTATCTCCGTCGACAAAGTGGTCGCCAAAGCCATCGCCTCAGGCGTGGTGAGCGAAAGCGATGTCGCCGCCATGACACCAAAGGAAAGGCTGGACCTCATCTTTGCTCCCGGCCTGTCGACCGCGGACAAGGTGAGCGCCTTGTCCGGCCGCGGTGTCGGCATGGATATTGTGAAATCGAACCTTGAACGCATTGGCGGCGTGATCGACCTGGAAAACCGCCCGGGTAACGGCCTCAGGATCGAATTGCGCGTACCCATGACGCTGACGATCATTTCGGGCCTGCTGGTTTCTGCTCACCGACAGCAATTTGCCGTGCCGCGCAGCGTGGTGCGCGAAATCTTGCTCGAAGACAATGAAGCCGTTCGGATCGAAAGCGTTGGCGGCGCCGAATATGCCACGGTGCGTGGTGAGCGGCTCGCGTTAATCCGTTTGGAAATGGCGCTGGGCCAACCCATGCCTGAATCGGGCGACGACCGCTCGCTCATCCTGGTGCGGCTCAGCCAGTCGCGCTGCTACGCACTCAGCGTCGCTGCGGTGCATGATCATGAAGAACTGGTGATCAAGCCGGCCGCCCCGGCGATATTGGCCACCGGGCTCTATGCCGGAACCACGCTGCCCGACAGTGGGCGTCCGGTGCTGCTGCTCGATCCGATGGCCTTGCCGCAGGTGCTCGGTGTCGATGTCGATGTGGCCTATGCCGACACCGCTGTTGTTGCCGCCGCCGACCAAACCGCCCTCGGTGATCAACTGCTGCTCTTCCGCGACTATGCCGGCACCACGCGGGCGATCCCGCTCGCTGCGATCGATCGGCTCGACGATGTCGATGCGGCGTGGTTCTTCGTTTCGGCGGGCCGCGTTTTATGTCCCGGATCGACGGCACAATCTTGCCGGTCTTTGCCGCCGAACTTCCGCAAAGCGAAGGCCGGGTAAAGATGCTGCGCATCGCCGATGGCGAAACGCTGATCTGTTATCCGGTGGAAGCGGTGCTGGATATCGTCCGGCGGCCGACATCAATGCGGCCCGCGGCCGAGCCGGGGCTGGTCCTTGGCACGGTTCTGGTCGGCGATATGCCGGTTGATCTGGTCGATTGCTTCTGGCTGATGAGCCAGCTTGGCTATGATCAGATCAGCGAGGCTTTTGCAAAACCGCTGTGCCGCGTTGTTGGCGAAAGCGAGGGCTGGGCGCGCAGCTTCCTTGCGCCCATGCTGGAACTGGCGGGCTACCGCGTTGCCATTGGCGCGCCCGGCGCGG
>JAAUPH010000017.1 GCA_012035435.1 Sphingopyxis sp.
CACCTAACCCACGGCTTGCCGTGGCACGGTGAAGGGATAGTCCAGACTCCAAACGCACGCTCCCAATTCGAGGGTGGCGGGCGGCGGCGAAAGCCGTAGCGGGTAAGAAAATCCGTCGGGCATTGCCCTTGGGGGTTCAAGTCCCCCCGTCCGCACCATTCCTTGAGGGAGAACCGCTATGCGGGGCTATCGCTATCAAACGCGGCGCGGGCCGGTCTATATCGTTCCGCGAGGCGACCGCTGGCACATCGTCTATAACGATGAAGCCCTCGGCTCTTACCATTCGCCAAGGTCCGCAGCCGACGATGCGTCTGGCGGACATACTTTCTCACCTTCCAATGGAGTCGATCTTGGCGACCTCAATATTCCCGATGACATCGGGGAGTGGGAGACAATCTAGCAAAATGCGGCACCGCATTGGCCAACTTTGCAAAGGCCGTATCGAACGAGCAGGCCGTTGACGAGCAGCACTCCGGACGGAGTGCCGTCATTGCCTCTTAAAGAAACCACTGGCATTCGACGACATGAAGCCGCAATTTGCATAATTCGATCATGAGAATCTATGCGAGCAAAGCCCAACTATCTTGACCCGCTGCGCGGCCCATTGCCCGCACTGGAACGAGCAATCCACAAATACCGCACGCTCCTAATGGTGCTGGTCATCTATCATGCTGAAGAGCTCAAACACGAGATTGTTGAGGATGTCCTGGCGCGGCAGTCCTTTAAAACAGGCCATCGCCAGACGAAGAAAATGAAGTGGCCGCAGGCGCTCGAAGCACTTCAAGCCGAAGAAATCATATCTGCCGCCGAGCGCGAGGAAATTGCCGAGCTAATCTCGTTTCGAAATGACATTGCCCATGAGATTCATAAGCTCTTTGCCGATCTCAGCGGTGATAAATTCGTTCGAGATATCGGTAGATTCCAACCTCGTAAAACCCCGTTCGATTACGAAGCCGCAAACCGCCTTCGCGATCTTCGTGCGCTAATCAAGGAGCGCCAACAAGCTAAACACTGGACGGGTGTGATGAACTTTCGCTCGATGATGTTTGAAAGCGCAGACCATATCTATCGTGACGAGCTGAAGCGCCTTGATAAGAAAATTCGCAGACTAATGAAAGTCCGGCGTGCCAACCTTCAGGCGCTCAACAAGGAGTTTCAATTAGGCGAGCATTGGCATGGATTCTACATGCCGTTCAGCCCGCACAACCAGTATGAAAATGGCCGACTGACCGCTCGCGGGGTCGAAATTTGTTATCGACTGTTCGATGAAGGCAAATCGCCAATGGCCGTTGCGCACCTTATGCGGGTGACGCTGAACTCGATTAAAAAGAGGCACCAGCAATGGAGGGGCTTTGGCGGACCCAAGCGCGAGCCGGTCGATTTTGAAGCGCTGCCAATCCGGAAGTTCTACAGGCGGTATGATGACAACTAGGCCTGTCGCCACCAACCGCTAGCGACAAGCGACGCGAACGGCATCGCTTTGCAGCAATCGACTCTAATTGCTTATATTTAAGCCATAAATGATATTATGACTTACATGTAAGCCATTTCTTGACATTCGCGCTATTCCAAGGCATCATCGCAAGGATAACGAAAGGCATCCTTGTGGCAACAAACCGCAGCAAATCCGTTCCCCGTTCTTATTCCCGCTACTGCAAGGAAGCCGTCGCTGTGCTCGGCCAGCTCATTCGCATCCACCGGATCGAGCGTAAACTTGGCATTGAGGAACTGGCGACGCGCGCGGGTGTGTCGCGCGACATGATGCGCCGTATCGAGCAAGGCGACCCGCGCTGCGGCATCGGCTTGGTGTTCGAGGCTGCCGCCATCGTTGGCGTCCCGCTCTTTGAAAGCGACCGAAGCCGCCTCACCACGCTTCTCGTCGAACAGGAAGACAAACTCCGTCTGCTTCCGAAAGCCATCCATAAGCCACGCACCGAGGTGAAAGATGACTTCTGAAAATCGTACCGACGAGGCCTTCGTCTGGATCTGGCTACCCGACGCAACCCAGCCCGTTGTCGCCGGACGCTTGGCGCGCGCGCGCGACGGTAGGCTGACCTTCAATTACGGCCAAAGCTATCTGGCGCGCGCCGACGCCATCGCCATTTACGACTCCGAATTGCCGCTGCGCGCCGGAGCCATCGAAACCAACAACAAGATGCTGCTACCCAGCAGCATCCGCGATGGTTCACCCGACGCATGGGGACGGCGCGTCATTATCAATCGCGTGACCGGCCTCAAAGGCGACGAAGCTGCGCAAACCGATCTGGACGAGCTGACCTATTTGCTGGAATCCGGCTCGGACCGTATCGGTATGCTCGACTTCCAGCGCTCAGCCACCGACTATGTGCCGCGCCAGCGCAAGAACGCCACGCTTGCCGAACTTATGGAGTCCGCCGAGCGAGTCGAAAAAGGCGTGCAACTCACGCCCGAACTCGATCAGGCATTGCAACATGGCTCGTCGCTTGGCGGCGCGCGGCCCAAGGCGCTGATCGACGACGGCGACAAGAAATACATAGCCAAATTCTCGGCGACGAACGACCTCTACAATGTCGTGAAGGCCGAATTTGTAGCTATGCGACTTGCAGAGCGCGTCGGCCTTGCCGTCGCACCGGTCAAGCTCACCCGCGCGCTCGGGAAAGACGTATTGCTGATCGAGCGTTTCGACCGTGCAGCCAGTGGCGGAAACTGGACGCGCCGTGGCATCGTCTCGGCACTGACGCTGCTCGACCTCGACGAAACCGAAGCGCGCTACGCAAGCTATGAGGAGCTGGCGACCATCATCCGCCACCGCTTCGATGAACCTGTGGACACGCTTACCGAACTGTTTGCGCGCATCGTATTCAACATATTGTGTGGCAATACCGATGACCATGCGCGCAACCATGCTGCATTTTGGGATGGCCAATCGCTTCGGCTAACTCCCGCCTATGATCTATGCCCGCAGGGCCGGACCGGCGGAGAGGCGACGCAAGCCATGCTCATCCTCGGCAACCGCCGCATGAGCCAATTGTCGCTATGCCTCGAAGCCGCGCCGGTCTTTCTGCTTGATGATGCGCGCACGCGCACCTTAATCGCGCAACAGATCGCGCGCATTAAAGACGATTGGGCGGCGGTCTGCGACGAAGCAGCGCTTGGCGAGGCGGAGCGCGCCTTTTTGTGGCGTCGGCAATTCCTCAATCCATTCGCGTTTCAGGGTTTGCCCGATGATTTTGAAGCGGGCAACGGCGCTTAGCCACGCCGTCGCTAACCGTTCGCAATCACAAAAAAAGGACCGGCATGAATTACAAATGGGCGTCGTGCAGTTTGGCCGGACACATGCTGCCTGGCTATGACGAGCACCAAATTGCAGAAGATCCCAGCGCGCGTCCGAAACTCGCCGACGATGTGTTTTGCTATCCGCAACCCGAAACCTGGCGCACACGCATCTGGGAAATGCTGGCCGACCACATCACTGACGACGTGAAAGCCGAGTTTGTGCGCAATCCGCCCGAATATGTCGTTTCGGACGACCTTAGCTGGCTGGACGACATCATTTTTGCCGTAACGCACCGGACGTGCGACATTAAGGAAGTGATGGGAGAAAGGCTCGGTCGGGAATATCGTGCCCTTCGGGCAGGCCATGCCACAAGGACGAACGACCTGGCTCCGTTCTATACGCAAGGCTTGAAGTGCCTTCGCGCCGAGGAAATCGAGGATCGGGCGCGCACCATTTTTCTCAATGGACGCTATGAAAGCGCCAACGAGGAACGGCTCCAGCGCGCAATCAACGACATCGACGCCCGTAAGAAATCCGGCGGACGCGAAGGCCGCCTCTATTTCGCCGCCGAGGAAAGCAGTCTCTTCACCCGCATTGGCGGTTCCGGCCACTATCTGATCTACGGAAGCGAATATCTCTACTGTCTCGGAATCCGCGCAACCAGCACTTGGGAAGCCAAGCGCGCGCTAAAGGAGATTGGTCGGCCGACAATGCTGGTGTGCGACATTCCTATGAGGCTCCTGTCGCCATACACGCTCAGAGAGTTCGGCGGCATGATGATTGAATTCCTGTTCTGCGAGTTGGTCGATGGGCTGGATTGCTACCCGCTTAGCCCCGGCTCGGGGTCGGCCCTAAGCTTGACGGTCGATCTTCCGCCCAAACATATTATCGGCCACTATCATCCGGCGTCGATCTACGACCCCCTTTGGGCCAGCGGCTAACTAGGGATGAGCGACGATGCCTGGCATCGCTGCATTTTCCTACCCGATTTCAGCCCAGGCAATCTTGATCTTGCCGCCCTTTGGCGCGGGAAGGTTTTTGCGTTCTATCATCCTGCCCGCGATCTCGAAATCCGCATTGATCTTGACGACGAACAGTTTCGAGAAATTTCCGCTCGCTTTGACCTCCACGACGTCCCGATTTTTGAAAGGTGTGATGGTCTTGACCTCGATAAAGTCGCGGCCCATCCGGCCATCTGACCCTTGCGTGTAATTCCGGTGGAGGGTGACGCCGTGGGTAATCGCCGCGAACAGCTCGCCGATGTCCCCATAAACCTGCAAATGGCTGCCGGTCACATCGTGATAATGCTCGGCAATGCTCAAAAGGTTTTCAAACACCGGTATCAGCGCACGGTTGGCATTGGGGTATTTTGCTCCCCATTCCTTATATTCGAGCTGGCGATTGATATCGTCCCAGCTCACCCATTCGCCATCGTCCCAAATAGCGTTATCCGGACCTAACACCTGCCACCCCCTTGCCGATGCCTTGTGGAGGCAAGTGGCAACGCGCCGACTCTACCAAGAAAGTATTGCCTCAAAAGATGCTGCGCCCGCCGCACTGTTCCAACAGGAAACCTGCGTGAAACAATAGGCACCAGCCGATCTCTTCCAAAACACCTTCGATTCCGCCATAATATTCCTTCGCTTGTGCTTCGGAATATTGGCCAACTGAATCGGAAAAATCGACGCCGCAATTCTCCAAATCGCGCGCCAGCTTCAACGCATCGGCAAGCGTGATGCTGTGTCCGAAAATATGCGCGATATCGTTCCTGAAATCGTTGAACAGGTCAAAGGCGTCCTTGTCGCCTGCCTCGATGGCGTGGGCATCGACGAGCCATTTGGTCTTGGCAGGAAAGTTCAGCTTGTAAACCTTATCGTCGCTGGACGACTGCCGGATCATTTCGATCAGCATTGCCTCCAGCGCCAGATGGGTTTTCAAGATCACGGCGATAACATGAGGGTCATCGCCGATGATTTCCGAGCTTATGATATCGTCAAGCTCGACTTCACGGCTGGGCTTCCTCGTCGGCATATTATTGCGGCTGTTGTGGCGCGCGCTGGACCGATGGCGATTCCGCTCCACACTTTTCGCATTCCAGCATCTCGGCTTTTGGACCGGTGACGTAAACCTTGCCCTTGAAGCCTTCGAGCGAACACCCCCAGCGATTCCAGTCATCGGACCACATATCGGCGCTGCCAACGGCCCCGCAGCTTGTGCAGGTGATTTCATAATGATCCCATTCGCGGCTCATGCGTCCAGCATAGTTCCGGCCAAATAGACGGCAAGAGGAAACGCGCGACCCGATACCTACTGATTGATCAAGCGCCGAATTCGACGACGCCAGCGAATAGCTGCGCTATGCCTGCGTAGCGCACTGTGGACACGCACAAATCGGATGCAGCCGATAAGCGAATTAAATGCTTTAGGATAATGGCGGTCTCTTTCGCCCTTCGCGCTGCACGGAAGGCGCGGCGGCCACGCAAGTCACCCCAGTTTGGCAGGAAAGGTGCTGCTACGATAGTCAGCTTTGGTGCTTCCAACCGTCTCTCCAAGCATCGAGCGGCATCGGAACGGTCACCTTGTCGCTATCTTTGGCTTCATCCCGTCGGCGCTCTTCGGCGTGAACGGCAAGCGACAAATACATGATCGCTGCCCGCACAATTTTCAGGAGGCGCAGGGTTTTTCCAGCCAACTCGTCCGATGAAATATCGAACACGCCCATTTTCGTAGTTTCCGCCTGCAATGGCGAAATCTCGCGGAGCATCCAGTCGTGCACATTCACGAATTTGTGCTCCATGTGATTGCGAAGCTCATACAGCGCTTGCGCATCCGGTTCGGTAACTTCGCGAAAATCATCCTCGAAAACATCCTTTGAGAGCCAAAATAATCCTCGCAGGGGCCAATTCGCCAAGCTGTCCAACGCAGGGTGTAACTCTTTGCCTTTGCCCTTCACAAACCACAGATTGCGAAAGTTGACCTGCCGCTCGTTATGGCCCAGCTTGAAATAGGCATTGAGCAGGAAAGCGATTTTATCGAACAGCGCATAACTGCCACGAAAAGCCATTTTCATGCGCTCGATAGCCAACCCAAACGCCGGATAGTCGAGCGTATTGTAGAGCAGCACGCCGCGATCCGAATAGTGAACGCCCGCCATGTCCTGAGCTTCGTAGAGCGTATGCCGCGCCGCGCAATATTCCTGCTTCAGCACATTGAAATAGCGGATGACGGCGGGCGGCTGCCATCCTTCATCGAACCCTGTTACGATCGACGGCAAGGCCATGATGTCGCGCCCCGCAATTGCGTGCGGCCCAATATCGTTGAGCGGATTGATAAATAGGCGTCGGTCCAAGCACCAACGCCTATAGTCACGCTCTGCCTTGCCGCGTCCGAGCGAATGCCCGTCCAGTTCGAACGAATCATCGATTGCGGGGATGTCATAGGCAGACCAAATGGATTGCAGCCGAGCATTGAACTGCTCCAGCGCATAACCATTATCATAGCTGTCATGCACGGCATCCTTGGAGCAGGCCAAGCCAAGCGAATGGCAGGCGCTCAACATCAACACGCCATGATGCCCGCCATCGTATAGCGCACCGGCATAATGGGCCAACCCGACTCCGCGATTGCCCATCGCCATTGCGAAATTCGGCACCGCGGCAATAGCCCGGTCCCACATCTCTATGGCCTCGATAAACCGGCCCACATGGTTCAGCACATTGGCAAGGTTGGTGTAAATTTGTGCCTTTGCTAGCGGCGCAAGCGCATAAAAACCTGGATGTGCGACCGCGCGGCGGGCTTCCAGAATCTCGCCGTCAATAGCTTCGCTCTTCCAGACCCATTCCTTCCATTCCGATGACATGTGACGACGCGCGCTCCAGATATTCGCTCGATAATAATGCGCTCGGCACAAATGAATCTCTGACTCGGCAGTCTTTACCAAAGCATCCAGTAGCTCCCATGCTCTATCGAGCGCTTCAGCAGATGATTCATCACCGCCCATGTCGATGATGCCGCCAATCAATTCCATGCTTTCGTCTTCGGATAATCCGTTGACGTCCCGCTGGAGCATTTGCGCAAGAGTTGGCTTTTTCTTTTGGCCCATATTTCAGCGACGATTACGGAGTTGCAGCACCGATGTGCGGATGCTCGCCGATTGGTTGGGGCTTAAGCCTAGATCGAGGCACAGCTTGTAGAACTCTTCGGCCGCCGCCGTCCGTTCGAGGCTGTGCGAACGAGCAAGTTGCCGAGCCTTCTGACCGAGCGGCACGATATCGCCCGACGTCACCATCCCGCAATCTTCGACCGCATCGGCGAATGCGGCAATGACCGCCGCAGGCAACTCGGCACCATAAACAAAGTAGCGCAGATACTTCAGAAAATTAGGATGCCGCAATATCTCGTCGTGGCTGTTGCCGTGCCGGACGAAATTGTCCTGTCGCGACGCGCCGCGTCCGCCTGGGTATAGCTCCGGATCGGCAAAATAGCGCGCACGGTGCTGAGGTATTGCCCCGCGATTGAGCAAGCTCGTTGTCAGACGGTGCGCCAGATCGGCGTTTATCAGATAGCCGTCATAATTGCTGGCAAACGCAACCTGGTTGAAATTCAACGCGCTCGCGATGGCGCTTTCCTCGTCGGTTAGCTCGATTGTAAAGCGGTTTCGGTCCATATCTGTCCGCCCAGCATTAGCAGGTTGTAAGGGGAGATCAAAGCCAGAACACAAAATGCCTCTTCAAAGCCAAAGGCCCATCGAATCGACAGAAAAATGGCTTCAAAACGGATCGAAAAATGCATCATTTAGCGCGATAGGTAATGGTGCGCTGCAAAAATCTTGTTTAAGTCAATCGCTAATCGCACAATGGTCAAAAGCAAAAAACCAAATAAATTTTGATGCGGGGGAAATCGTGGCAGTTTCATTAACAAAACATTCGGTCTAATCTGGAATACCAGAAAAATGACCTTAGTTCTCAAACAAATCGACCATGATAAACTTTGCCACGGTTGGGAATGGGAAGTCGAAGACATCGACATTCTGGCCGAGCGTGTTGCTCGCGTCGCTTTGGGGCAATATAGGCACGTTGCGCAAATCCTTGAAGGCTTGGCTGGCGCAGCGCCAGCAGGTTCTGCAAAGCACGCGGCAGATGCGCTGAAAAAGCTGAAAATCGCAAAAAACGGCGATACTTGGCAGCGCGACGGCTGGCTGTTCCAGATCATATCCTGGATCGCCGCCAATCAGAAAAAGCAGGGAGCAACGCTCGCAACGCCCCACATTTTCCATGCACACAAAGGTTTTGACGGCATGCAATTGGAGCTTTCCGGCGATGGTAAGTCAGTCACCGCAGTTGTCATTTTTGAAGACAAGGCTACCGAAAATGCACGCCAGACAATCAAACAGAATGTGTGGCCCGATATTGTGGACCTCGAAGCTGGCGAACGGATCGCGGAGCTGACCCATGAGGCTTCGGCTATTCTCGAACGGCATCAACATCTATATCCGGGCCTTGATATCGACGACGCGATAGATCGCATACTTTGGCAGGAAGCACGCCGTTATCGTGTGAGCATCAGTATCGACGATAAGCACAAGCCTGCCAATAAGCGCGAAAGGCTCTTTAAGCATTACGATGTGTCGGCCAGCGGCGACGTTACCCGCCGCCGCGCCGAAACCATGCACTTCGACGATTTGCGAAAATGGATGACCGACTTTTCGGAATTGGTTGCCTCGAACATCAAGGCGATTGCGAATGTTTGACCCAATCACATCCGCGTTAATCGCAGCATCGCCGCCGCTCGAAGGGCTTGATCTCGATGCGCTTCCCAAGCGTCTGACCGAAGCCTTCGCCGATATTGTCGCTGCAAGGATCAGGCTTCGCGGACAAGACGCCGAAGAAGCGTCGGAAACGCTCAAAGAAACCTTGCTTGAGGTGCGTCGGCTGGCAGCCGCCCACGAGGCCTTCGTCGCGCTTTTGCCTGAGCGTGACAATCGCGCGTCAGCTGCATTCGTTGCGGCCTCCGCCCATCAAGTCTGCCTTGCAGGTAAAGTAGCGGAGGAAGCCGAATTTTCTTACCTCGATGGAGCCAGCATCGCCCCTGAAATCTGCGCAACCCTCCTTTTCTTGGTGGCGGAGGCTCACGCCGATGCCGCCGAATGCTCCAAACGTATCTCAATCGATCTCGACGACGGAACAGCCGTGGAGCAAGCGCTCCTGACGGCGATCAAGCTTCTAGCAACTGGACGGCTAGGCAACATCGGCCGGATGGATATACCGGACATCGACACCGAGAAGCCCACGCCCGAGCAAGCAATCGACGCCCTTTACCTGAAACTGTTCAAGGGCATAAGAAAGCTCGCGGCACGCCTCATTTTGCCGGTCGATGCCGACCCCACCGCCGGAGGCATCGAACCCGCATCTGCCTATTTCGCGCGTGTGAAAAAGCTAAGCGTCGGCCAGCTAGAGGACGTGTTTGGAACAGGCGACCACATCTTCAACCTGTTTCCTGGCCCGCTGCATTTAGCAAATCTCCTCATCGCGGTGGAGCGCGATATTGTCGAATCCGCGCTGACGCGCATTCCAGCCCCGCAGGGCGTTGACGGCGGCGCTTGGTGGCAGATCATTCGCCGGATGGCCCGCAAGCGCCCTTTCCTATGGCGCAATCACCGCGACGCGATTGCAAGCAATTACCTTGAAAAGGGAACATCGTCAGCGATCAGTTTCCCGACCGGCGGCGGAAAATCGACCCTTGCCGAACTCAAAATCGCCACATCGCTTATCCGAGGCGAGAAGGTCGTGTTTCTCGCGCCTACGCACGCGCTCGTCGATCAGACAACACGCGCCCTCAAAGATACATTCAACACCTTCGACATCGTAGGGGATGTCGAGGAAGACGTGACAATTTCGGATATCGTCATTTTGCCCGAAGTGATTGTCACCACGCCCGAGCGCTGCTTGATGCTGCTTACTACCCAGCCCGACGCATTTGCTGACTTAGGGCTTATCGTATTCGACGAATGCCACCTGCTCCACCCGCGCGATGCCGATCGCAGCCGCCGCAGCATAGATTCCATGCTTGCAATTCTTAACCTCACCATCGCCGCACCGGACGCCGATTTGCTTCTGCTTTCCGCGATGATGAAAAATGCCGAAGAAATCGCAAAATGGGTTGAAGAACTAACCGGTCGGGACTGCCTTCCGTTGACCCTCGCGTGGAAGCCCACCCGTCAGGTTCGCGGGAGCGTTGTCTATCCAGCCGATACCATCGAAACACTGAAGGCCAAACTTCAGCAGGCAAGACGAGCCAATCCCGGCCATCAGAGCGCGCCATCGGCTGTGAAGCGCGAACTCGTCGCGCAGCCCTTCGGCTTTTTCAGCCTTTTGCAGACTTGGGCCACCAAGGATCGGAACGACTATACGCTGCAACCCCTGCTTGATGACGCCCACCAGCTATCGACGGGCAGAGCAAAAGGCGGCGCGTGGTATTTGACGCCCAACGGCAACCAGACCAGCGCGCTGATTGCCGCCGCTGCCGCTTCGAGCGGACTAAAGACGCTCGTTTTCGTGCAATCGACTGTGTTTGCCAATTCATCGGTGAAAGAGTTTCCGGCCTTAATCGACGCGCGGAAGGTGAAGCTGACCGATGACGAACTTGAACATCATCGCCTCGCTGCCGAAGAAATGGGCGGCGCAGACTATTGCTATCTGACTCCAAAGGCGAATGGCACGTTCCGAGGAGGTGCAGCCAGTCATCACGCGCTGTTGCTCCGAGAAGAGCGGCTGCTTCACGAATCCCTATTCAAGCGCAAAGACGGCATCGACGTTCTTTTTGCGACCTCGACCTTGGCGCAAGGCATGAACCTTCCGAGCGAGGTTGTAATCATTGCTGGCGACAGCCGGTTCGACCCCGACGCCGACAGAATGGCGCAGCTTGAAGCCCATGAATTGCTGAATGCCGCTGGTCGCGCTGGACGCGCAGGCGAAAATTCGCAAGGCTTCGTGCTTGTCGTTCCGAGCCGCGTCGTTGAATTCGATAATGAATCGAACCTCATCAATTCACATTGGCTGACCCTGCAATCCATCTTCGTGCAAAGCGACCAATGCCTCGTCATTGACGACCCAACGACCGTGCTGCTTGATAAAATCCATGCAGGAGCATTCGAGCAAGGGATGCCCGCTTACTTCCTGAGCCGGTTACCCGCCTCGGACAAGAATGGGACTGACGCGCCCATCAGAAATGTCCTATCGCGCTCTTTCGCCGCGTTTCGTGCGCGGCAAAAAGGAGAGGCCGATTGGGTCGAGAGCCGGATTGCCGCCGCCTTTGCCGCGCGGAAAAATGCCGAACCCGAAGAAGATGCTAAATGGCTCGACCATGTGTCAGGGCTAACCGGCGTGCCGGTCGCCATTCTCAGCGAGCTTTGCGACCTGTTTGCCGAACCCGAAAATACCGAAACAACCGAAGCAGCCATATCGGCGTTGCTCGATTGGCTCAAAGCCAACCCGGCGTGCCTTTTCGAGCTTGTCCGTCCTGAGAATGTCGAAGGCCTTTTTGGCGAACCGTATAAGAAACTTACAACGGACCGCGACAGGGGAAGCTATGCTCTCCCTGTCATTTCAGCCCTGCTCGCGCAGTGGATGGACGGCGCGCCGCTCAGCGTCATGGAGACATTTTATCCCAAGGGCGGCGACAAAAAGCGCTGCAAATACTCGCGGCATTTCGTTCTTCGGATTGTCCCCGACTTGGCCTTCGTCGCAGGCCTGCCCGCGCGCTTGTTCGCGGCGCAGAACGAAGAGGACAAGCCTGTCCCCATCACGCTCGCGACGCTCGGAAGCTGCGTTCGCGAGGGCTGCAATAGCCCTGAAAATCTAGCTGCTCGCCTGGCGTCGGGTCGCTCGGTGTCGCGGGTCGCGGCGCGCGCCCATTATGAAGAAGTACGCCCCTATTTCCAAGCTGGCGACCTTACAGAAGCCTTTGAGGAGACATTGAACCGCTATCGCGTGGCATCCGCGACGCTCGCTTTCAGAGACCTATGAGAATGACTGTCTACAAGGTTCGCGCTATGACGGCGTGCTTTCAGCCACCTCGTTGCCAGAAAGCTCTCGTGGTCCTGATCCTGTAGGTGAGGCAGTGCCAGAGCTTTGCGCGCCAGGTATGAGGGCCAGCCAGATTTGCGGAGGCACCGGCAGTCGGTAATGTCGGCAAGCCAACAGCACTATCGGCCAATGGCCGAGCTCGATGGCAGACAATTGGCTGAAATTGTCATTCGACGCACATTCGATCTCGACATACTCTCGCGTTTCGACGCCTTCGGCATCGACGGGAATATCCGACAACATGTCGCCATGCCGGTCGCTTCCCTGATACAGCCCAGCCTCGCTGTCGCTATCGGGAAACCATAGCTGGAAATTGCAATGCTCCAAATACTTGTTCTTGAACTTGGCAAGCGTCGCCAATGCCTTGCCGCTGCTATATCCGCCTGCCCATAATGCCAGAAGCGGGAAGAGGGTGCTACCAGCGGTCGCTTCCTGGCGATATTCGTCAGTCTTCTCGCTCGGATGTTCGACCAAATCCCAATAGGACCATTTGCATGACGGATATGCGCCATGCGTGCGGTAGGCAGCATAGGTTCGGTCTGCCAGCACATCGAGCCACGACCCAATCGCCTTTTTCAGTCCACCGTGGACGCCGAGCAGCATCAGCGCCAAGGCAATGTCGATGGCCTGTTCATCGCTGATCGGGGAGTGCAGCGCCGGATTATTGTCGATGAGATTGAAGAGCTGCATGGCTATGGTGTGTAGCGGATCGTCTTCAGTTGTTTCCAATGGTTCCGGCAGCGCGCTTTGGCTTTTCGTCCAGGCAAGCCAAAGCCCTCGCAAAGCTATGCGCCCCATTATGTCATGTGTCTTGAGGTTGATGTCGAGGCTTGAGAAGGATGGCACGGTTGCAGAAATCGCGTGCCGCTTATCCACATGCGGCAATATCTTGCCCGCCAGCTCGTCCCATATCGCAAAATGCAGCTCGACCAGATCGTTGAACACGATACCAGCCTCGACTGCATCGCGCCCCTTCTTGCCCATCAACCCATTGAGCAATTCCCATGCCCGCAAGACTGCATATTCACTGGCGCGATACGGCGCTTCGACATTGTTCGCCTCGCGACCCCAAGTGAACAACACCCACAAGCACATGTAGATTTCCCGAACCTTTGATATTCGCGCGACCTGCTTCTTTGCAGGCCTTTTCACAATCGCATCGACCAGCTTTCGAAAATGCAAATAGGCAATGTCCGGCTCTTCGACCATCGCTGCCGCCTTGCGAAGGTGCGCGCGCATCTCGCCGGTGAACATGTCTTCACGCAAGATGCCGCTCAGGATCAGATCGGCGAGACGGTCGCCATTCCATTCTTCGTAGGCGACATTGGCCGTCGTGTTCGTGCGGATGTAGCCACGCACCTCTTGATGCACCGTCTCCTTGATATCGCCGCCGAACACGAGGCAGATAACAACGCCGAGGTTCTGATATTCGGCAGGAATGCGTGTCGGAATATAGCCGTCGCGAATTTCATTGAGTGAGGAGCGCAGCGCCTGAGGCGTGCCGTCCCAATCCTGCCGGTTGAGATCGCCCTGCTTGACCGAGAAAAGATAAACTTTGCGCATGCCATCGCTTGCCGTGCCAACCGCCGCGACATCGACGCCATATTGGCGCGGGCCTCTGCTAGGCCGCGAATAGACGGTAAAGCCCATCTCGCTGAGGAGATTGGGCAGCATCGCATCCAGTTCCTCACGCTCTTTGAGCGACGCCAGATATTCCTTGATGACAAGCTTCATGCCGCAAGCCTTTCGGAACGAAACTGCCGAAGCTGCATCTCTACCCCGAACGGGTCGATGGCTTGCAGGCGAGGCGCTTCCCAGCTTGTGCTGAAACCACCCATCTTCATCGCATGGCGTTGCAGCTTGCCGTCCGCACCACGCCGATAGCCAATCGAGCCATTACCATGCAGGACAATCGACTTTGAAATGAGCGGCAACAGCACCGAGCTTTGCTCGGCCAGCTTTTGAATCTGGCGAATTTGCTCGCTTTGCTGCTTACGCTCGATCAATCGCTCACTTTCCGAAGGCTCTAACTCTTCCACAAACCCAATAGCGCGTAAGTCATCGAGATAAGCATCCAGCTTCGCCACCGCACGGCGGATATGCGGCTTGGCCCGGTCCTTCGGACCTTTGATGCGCGCGCTCAGATGTTCGCGAAGCTCGCCTGAATAATTAAGTAGCAGCGGCTCGAAGAGCAGATCGCCAATCGTTTCTGCCATCGCTCCCTTAACCGAGCGCAATATGCAGATGATGAGCGATGCCGCCGTTATCGGATGGAAGAAGAACCAACCGACCGCCTTGCGCGCCAGAAACAACGCCTCATTGTCGCTAAGCGAATAGGGCGCGATATCGACCTCGAACAGAGTCGGATTTTGCGTCGATCCTTGCAGCAACGAGGAGATAGCCGACGCCAAATCCTGATTGCCACACATCAGCCAGCGCACCGCCATATCTTCGGCGAGCACGCGCTCCGACGACATCAGCGCGTAACCAACACTATCGAATTGCTTGAAGCTGAGCGCGTCCGGATGGGCTTGAAAGATGCCTTCCAAAAACTCGGAAACGCGCTGGCCTTGGCCTGATTTCACCAATTGCGACAGGCCAACGTCCAGCGAGTTTATGGTGCCGAGGTTCGAGGGTTTTACCTCTTCGAGTGCGCTCAAAAGCACCTCGATCATCTCATCGCTCAAATGCTGCCGGTGGCTGAATAGCACGGCGGCTGCATGATGCAGCACATGCTCACCACGCAGCTCAACCGACTTGGACATCAGGCCCAAGGCTTTCTTGTGCAACATTGTCGGCGATTGGGCATAAAGCCCGACCGTTGCAGCAAGGATATGTGTGCGGACCAAATCGTCCGTTTCGGTTCGCGCCAGTTCCGCAATCTGCGTGAGCGCCGCGCGCGCGAGGTCGATTGCTGGCACACTCTCGAACCGCGACAGCGCCGTAAGTGCGCCGAAGCGAAATTCCGGCATGTCCCTGACATAAGCGATAGAGCGCTCCATATAGGCGCGCAGGTCGAGTTTTGCTCCCGCTTCCAGCGACAGCGACAAATAGTCTTTTGCTTCCGGATCGCCCGCCTCGATGAGCGCCAGCGCTGCGACAGGACGTTCGGCTTTGACCGCACACCAGTCCCGATAGGCAGCATTGGGCGCGGTCGCCATGCCGTCGTTGCCGCCCGCCGTGACCAGTGCCGACACGGCGCTCATAAGCGGCTTAGGTTCGACGTCCAGACGCGGGATGGCCGAGCAATAAAATTGCTGGAGCGTGAAGAAATGAAAACCTTTAGCCTCTTCTAGTGCCTCGGGCACCAATGCGCTCAACAGATCGAGCGTGCCATTGTTGTGGAGATCGACTGCCAGCGTCACAAAGGCAGCATCGTCCGCATCGTTGCCGCGCTCGTAATTATCTAGAATGAGCCGGTGCAGCGTACCGCTATTTGCCTGGTCTATAAGGTCATTTTCTTGAATCATGCTATGTCTTTAAGTGTAATGGGGCTCTTAGTCACTATCGCCGCATTGCCTGTGGACTTAGTGCCGCAATTTAGTCGTCGAGAAAATTTTCTAGCATGCCTTGCGCTGCCCTGCGGGCGACCCGCTCTATGCGCTGCGCGCACCAAGCCTGTAGTCTTGGCCCTTTGGGTAACGATCGGGAGCGGGGCAAAATGAACGGGATTTCTCAAGGACGCACTCTGTCCCGTGCTTCGCACTCCTGAGGGTGCGGCGTTTTTTTGGCGTGACCCGCTGGCACTCTTGCCTCTCTCCTTGCCGGACGCCCGCTGGCGCACAGGCCCGCGCGCAGGGCGTCCGGCCGGCGTAGAGCCGGCAAGGGTGCCGTTTCCTGATCGGCCGCTGCGCGACGAACTTCGCTCGATAATTATCGACTGATTGTGGACGGCGCGTGTGCGCCGGCGTGTTTGTGGCCGTCCCCGAAGAGGGGGATGGGCGGCGTCTTCCTGCTAGGCCCGGCGCGCTCAGGCGCAAGCCCGCGGGGTCGGGTCTTTTCACTTTGTTACAGCCTTACAGT
>JAAUPH010000018.1 GCA_012035435.1 Sphingopyxis sp.
CAGGACTAAGTTTAACGTTGATTCGCTCTCCACTACCCAAAACCCCGTCTATGTTGCTGTACCAAGTGGTAGCTCGAGTTGCGACCAAAGTCACAGGGTTAACCATCGCTGCACCGTTGTTAGGATAGGTAATGGCTTCAGTGGCTTGGCAACCAATAATCAATAAAAGCAGCAACAGGATAGGACGCATCTTTACTTTCGCTGTTGCCAGAGGCGCTGCGCGACCTTGCTATAGACCAAGAGCACACGCTTTTGCATTTGCTTACCATGCCGAGCATCAAGAAAAAGGTAAAGCGCCAAAAGACCAAAGTTACAGGTCAAGAGGGTGATTGAGAGGCACAGTGTTTGCTGCGAAGTTTGTGGCTCGAGCCTAGCTAGATTAAAGAAGTGGTTGGAGAGAAAAAACATCGGGCAGTGCGCCCAAGCTCAAGTATTTTTGCATTGGCTGACGTTGAAATATTTCTTCAAGCCCAAGGCGACGGTGAATTATCCGTTTGAAAAGAACCCGCTGTCCCCGCGTTTCCGCGGCGAACATGCGCTGCGCCGCTATCCCAATGGCGAGGAACGCTGCATCGCGTGCAAGCTGTGCGAGGCGGTGTGCCCGGCGCAGGCGATCACGATCGAGGCCGAGCCGCGCGAAGATGGGTCGCGCCGCACCACCCGCTACGACATCGACATGACGAAGTGTATTTATTGCGGTTTCTGTCAGGAGGCTTGCCCTGTCGATGCGATTGTCGAGGGGCCCAATTTCGAATTCGCGACCGAAACGCGCGAAGAATTGCTGTACGACAAGGCGAAGCTCCTCGCCAATGGCGACAAATGGGAACGCGCGCTCGCCGCGAACCTTGCCGCCGATGCGCCATATCGTTAGGGGGCGCGCACGCATGACTCAGCTACCACCCATTCCAACAATTCTCGTCACCCCCGCGAAGGCGGGGGCCCATCTCCGGCGCTCGCGGTTTGCGCAGCAGTGCAGGGTTGCGCCCCGATCGTGGGAGATGGATTCCCGCTTTCGCGGGAATGACGAAATCAAGGAAACTATGGCGACGGTGGTTTCATGATCCAGCTCGCCGCCTTTTACCTGTTCAGCGCCATCGTCATCGCCTCGGCGCTGATGGTCATTGTCGCGCGCAATCCGGTACACAGCGTGATGTGGCTGATCCTCGCCTTCTTCAACGCGGCGGGGCTGATGCTGCTCGCAGGTGCAGAGTTTATCGCGATGCTGCTGGTGATTGTGTACGTCGGCGCGGTTGCGGTGCTGTTCCTGTTCGTCGTGATGATGCTGAACATCGACTTTGCGGAATTGCGCGCGGGCTTTGTGAAATATCTGCCCGTCGGCGCATTGGTGGCCATTGTGCTGGCGGCCGAGCTGGTGTTTGCGCTTGGGGCTTGGGAAGCTGGCGGAATTGACCTGGCCCAGCGTGCCGCGCCTATGGTCGCGGACAAGAGCAATATCGAACAGCTCGGGCACGTCCTCTACACGCGCTACATCTTCCTGTTCGAGGCCGCCGGCATCATCCTGCTCGTGGCGATGATCGGCGCGATTGTGCTCACCCATCGTCAACGCGGTGGTGCACGCATCCAGAACATCAACGCGCAGAATCAACGTCGCCCTGAAGAGGCGACGCGTTTGGTCAACCAGCCGGTCGGGCAGGGGGTCGAGCTATGATCGGCGTCGGCCACTATCTGGCGGTGTCCGCCATATTGTTCACGCTCGGCGTGCTCGGCATCTTTATCAACCGCAAGAATGTGATTGTCATCCTGATGGCGATCGAGCTGATCCTGCTTGCCGTGAATATTAACCTGATCGCGTTCAGCCAGGCGCTGGGCGACATGGTGGGGCAGGTGTTTGCGATGTTCGTGCTGACCGTGGCGGCGGGCGAGGCCGCCATCGGGCTGGCCATTCTGGTGATTTATTTCCGTGGCCGCGGAACCATCGCGGTCGATGACGCCAACCGGATGAAGGGGTAATTCATGCCGATGGTGGGGGCAATAAATAGGGACAGTCCCTATTTCTTCGGCGCGATTGCGTCGGCCAATACAGACGAACGAAAAGAAATAGGGACTGTCCCTATTTATCGGAGCGGCGCGCGGTGATTCAGGCGATTGTTTTCCTACCGCTGCTCGCGGCCATTGTCGCTGGCTTGGGCCAGCGCTGGATTGGCGCGACTGCGGCCAAGCTGATCACCACGGCTGCTCTGTTCGCCGCTTGTGCGATGAGCTGGCCTATCTTCCTGTCGTTCGTTGCGGGAACGGGCGAGGCGGGCGTGGTGCCGGTACTGCAATGGGTGCAATCGGGCGCGCTCAGCTTTGACTGGGAGCTGCGCGTCGACACGCTGACAGCCGTCATGCTGGTGGTGATCACCTCCGTCTCGGCGCTCGTCCACCTCTATAGCTGGTCATATATGGAGGAAGACCCGGATCAGGCGCGTTTCTTCGCATATTTGTCGCTCTTCACCTTTGCGATGTTGATGCTGGTGACCGCGAACAATCTGGTCCAGATGTTCTTCGGTTGGGAAGGCGTGGGCCTCGCCTCTTATCTGCTCATCGGTTTCTGGTACAAGAAACCCAGTGCTAATGCCGCCGCAATCAAGGCCTTCGTCGTCAACCGCGTGGGCGATCTGGGCTTCATGCTGGGCATTTTCGGCACCTTCCTGGTATTCGGAACCGTGTCGATTCCCGAAATCCTTGATGCCGCACCGGGCATGGCGGGCAGCACCATCGGCTTCCTTGGCATGACGCTCGATACGATGACGATCCTGTGCCTGCTATTGTTCATCGGTGCGATGGGCAAATCGGCGCAGCTTGGTCTTCACACCTGGCTCCCCGATGCGATGGAGGGGCCGACGCCGGTCAGCGCGCTGATCCACGCCGCAACGATGGTGACCGCTGGCGTGTTCATGGTATGCCGCTTGTCGCCAATGTTCGAAACCTCTGAAGTCGCGCTGGGCGTCGTCACCTTTGTCGGTGCCGCCACCTGCGTGTTCGCAGCTACGGTCGGCACCACGCAGTGGGACATCAAGCGCGTCATCGCTTATTCAACCTGTTCGCAGCTTGGTTACATGTTCTTCGCGGCTGGCGTTGGTGCCTACGGCGCCGCAATGTTCCACTTGTTCACCCACGCCTTTTTCAAGGCGCTGTTGTTCCTTGGTGCGGGTAGCGTCATTCACGCGATGCACCATGAACAGGATATGCGTTATTATGGTGCGCTGCGTAAGCATATCCCGATCACCTATTGGACGATGACGCTGGGCACGCTCGCGATCACGGGCGTCGGCATTTACGGCGTGTTCGGCTTCGCGGGCTTCTATTCGAAGGACGGGATTTTAGAGGCCGCCTATGCCAGCGGCGGCGGCGGGGTTGCGGCCTTTTGGGTCGGCATCTTTGCGGCGCTCCTCACTAGCTTCTACAGCTGGCGGCTCGTCTTCCTTACCTTCTTTGGGAAGCCGCGCTGGGAGGCGAGCGAGCATATTCAGCACGCGGTCCACGACGATCATCATCATGACGGCACGCACGCACATGACAATCATCATGACGCGGCCAGTGATGGCACCGCCGGCTACCATCCGCACGAAAGCCCGTGGCCGATGCTGGTGCCGCTGGTTGTGCTGTCGATCGGCGCGGTGTTCGCGGGCTTCGTCTTCTACAAACCCTTCATCTACGCCGACGAAGGCATGGCGTTCTGGGCCGGTAGCATCGCGTTCGACCACGCCTTGATGGAGGCCGCGCACCATGTTCCGCTGTGGGTGAAATGGACGCCATTTGCGGTCATGGCAATTGGCCTTGCGGTGGCGTGGAACAGTTATATTCGCAACCCCGCGCTGCCAGCGAAATTCGTTGCACAGGTGCAGCCGATCCACAATTTCCTTTATCGCAAATGGTATTTCGACGAGCTGTACGATCTCATCTTCGTGCGCCCGTCGTTTTGGATAGGCCGCATGTTGTGGAAGCGCGGCGATGAGGGCACGATCGACCGCTTCGGCCCCGACGGTGCCGCTTCGCTGGTTCAGGGCGGATCGCGGCTCGCGGTGAAACTTCAGTCGGGCTACCTCTATGGCTATGCCTTTGTGATGCTGCTCGGCCTAGTCGGGTTGATCAGCTGGGCCATGGTGAAATACCAATAATGATGACGATCCCCATGCTTTCGCTGATGCTTGCGGTGCCGCTGGTGGCCGCCATCGCCTGTCTCTTCGTCGACGCGCGGACGGCACGCTGGACCGCGCTCGCCGCAACGCTGATCAATCTGGCGCTCGGTATCCAGCTATGGATCGGTTTCGATATTGGCGGCGCGCAGTGGCAATATGTCGAACGCGCCGAGCTATTCGGGCGCTTTGCCTGGGCGCTGGGTGTCGACGGGATGGCGCTGATGCTGATCCTGCTCAGTGTCTTCCTGATGCCGCTATGCATACTGGCGAGCTGGGAAGCGGTCACCAAACGCGTTCCGCTGTACATGGCGATGTTCCTGCTGATGGAAGTTGTCATGATCGGCGTGTTCGCGGCGCAGGATCTCATCCTCTTTTACCTCTTCTTCGAAGCGGGCCTCATCCCGATGTATTTCATCATCGGTATCTGGGGCGGCGCGAACCGCAAATATGCCGCGTTCAAATTTTTTCTCTACACGCTGCTCGGCTCGGTGCTGATGCTCGTCGCGATGATCGCGATGATTGGCGAGGCGGGGACGACGGATATCCCGACGCTGCTCAACTATGATTTCCCCGTCGAGATGCAGACGTGGCTCTGGCTGGCCTTCTTCGCGAGCTTTGCGGTTAAAATGCCGATGTGGCCGGTCCACACCTGGCTCCCCGACGCGCATGTTCAGGCGCCGACCGCAGGTTCGATGATCCTCGCAGGCGTGCTCCTAAAAATGGGCGGATACGGTTTTCTGCGGTTCAGCATGCCGATGTTCCCCGATGCATCGGGCCAGCTCATGTGGCTGGTGTTCGGCCTGTCGATGGTGGCGGTGGTCTATACCAGTCTGGTCGCGCTGGTGCAGGGCGATATGAAGAAACTGATCGCCTATAGCTCGGTCGCGCATATGGGCATCGTCACCGCGGGGCTGTTCGCGATGAACCAGCAGGGGATCGAAGGCGCGCTGATCGTGATGCTCAGCCACGGTTTCGTTTCGGCCGCGCTCTTCTTTTGCGTGGGCGTTATCTACGATCGGCTGCACACGCGTGAGATCGACCGTTATGGCGGCCTCGCGATCAACATGCCCGGCTATGCGATGCTCTTCATGCTGTTTACCATGGCGTCCATCGGACTCCCCGGGACGAGCGGGTTCGTAGGCGAATTCCTTAGCCTCGCCGGGATTTATGAAGCGTCCAGCTGGGCGGCCTTCGTCTGCACCACCGGCATCATCCTCGGTGCCGCCTATATGCTCTACCTCTACCGCCGTGTGGTGTTCGGCGATCTGACCAAGGATGACGTGCGCGCCATGACCGATTTGAACGCGCGTGAATGGACAATCATGGTCCCGCTCGCCGCCGTCACGCTATGGATGGGGGTTTATCCTGAGAGCTTCCTCGCGCCGATGCGGAAGGACGTCGCCACCCTCGTCGCTCGTGTTGCCGACAGCCGCGCGCCGAGCGATGCACAGCTGACCGCAGGCAAGCCTGCCGCCAGGTCCGCCGCTGACCATGGCCCGGCCCACCATGCGGGAGGCAGCCAATGACGGCCGATCTAGCGCTTGTGCTGCCAGAAATCCTGCTGACCATCGGCGGGCTGGTCACACTCATGATTGCTACTTTCGCTGGCGACCGTGCGGTTGCCGCTTATCAGGGCGCTGCGGTGCTCGCGCTGGCGGCCGCCATCGCCGCCGTCTTGCCTACGCTTGGGGATACCCCCGCAACCGCCTTCATGGGGACAGTCGGAGTCGATGCTTTTGGCGGTTTTGCCAAACTGCTCATCTACGGCGCGAGCATTATCTGCATCCTCATCGCGCCGCGATTTTTCGCGGGCCACATGCGCGGTGAATATCCGGTCCTGATCGTCTTTGCAGCGATGGGCATGGGGATGATGGCCAGCGCGCGCGATATGGTGACGCTCTATATCGGGCTGGAACTTAACAGCCTGGCTGCCTATGTGCTCGCCAGTTTCATGCGCACTGACGGCCGCTCGGCAGAGGCGGGGCTGAAGTATTTCGTGCTTGGCGCGCTCGCCAGCGGGATGCTGCTGTACGGCATTTCGCTGCTTTATGGTTTCTCCGGGACCACCGGGTTCGACGGCATTGCCGCTGCCTTCGCGGGCGAACTCAACATGGGCCTCCTCTTGGGCCTCGTGTTTGTGATTGCAGGGTTGGCATTCAAGATTAGTGCCGTGCCATTCCACATGTGGACGCCTGACGTATATGAAGGCGCGCCGACCCCCGTCACCGCCTTCTTCGCCAGTGCGCCCAAGGTTGCTGCGGTCGCGCTCATGACGCGCGTCGTGATTGAGGCAATGGGGCCCGGTGTCGGTGCGTGGCAACAAATCATCATCTTCTTGGCGCTCGCCTCGATCATCCTGGGCGCTGTCGGCGCCATTGGTCAGAAAAACATCAAGCGGCTGCTCGCCTATTCGTCGATCAACAATGTCGGGTTCATTCTGATTGGTGTTGCGGCGGGAACGCAGGCGGGCGTTGAATCGGTGCTGACCTATCTGCTCGTCTATCTTGTGACGACGCTTGGGGCCTTTCTCGTCGTGCTCAACCTGCGCGATGATGATGGCCAGCCGGTCGAGAATATCAACGCGCTTGCGGGGCTGTCTGAACGCAAGCCCGGACTTGCGGCCGCTATGGCAGTGTTCCTGTTCAGCCTCGCCGGAATCCCGCCCTTGTTTGGTTTCTGGCCAAAATATCTGGTGTTTGAGGCCGCCGTGATGGCCGATCTGGTTCCGCTCGCGGTCGCCGGGATCGTCGCCTCGGTGATCGGAGCCTTCTATTATATCGCTATCATCAAGACGATGTATTTCGACGATGTCGCCGATGTGCGCTGGGGCGGCCATGGCCCCGCGCTTGAACGCGGGTTGATCGCGGCCAGTGCTCTGTGGCTGTCGGTCATCGGCTATCTCTTCATCCAGCCGCTCGCCGGAGCAACGGCGCAGGCTGCCGCGGTGCTGTTCTGACGCACCATATCACGGTCGTCGCGAAGACGGGATCGACCAACGCCGACCTGCTTACCGCAGCGACATTGGCGCGGCCGTGGCCAGAGGGGCATTGGCTGATCGCCGACCGACAAATTTCTGGACGTGGCCGACTGGGCCGCAACTGGCAAGATGGCGCCGGCAATTTCATGGGATCGGTCACTGTTGCCCTGCGCGGCAGTGATCCGCCTGCGCATAGCCTGGCGCTGGTCGCTGGTCTCGCATTGCATAATGCGCTTGCGATGCTTGGTGGCCCTGCGCGCATGACGCTCAAATGGCCTAATGATCTGCTCGTCGATGGAGCCAAGCTCGCAGGCATTTTGGCCGAACGGGTTGGCGATCATGTTGTCATCGGGATCGGCATCAACCTCGTGCAAGCGCCTGAAGTCGCCGGGCGCCGCACCGTCAGCTTGGCTCAACTCGGCTGTCCCATAGACCGCGACCAAGTGGCACAAACTCTCGCGCGCTGCTTTGCCGATGCACTGCTCGATTGGCGTAGTGGTGCCTGGCCGACCACAATCCTAGCACGCTGGCACGCCGCCGCGCACCCGCGCGACACCGCGCTGACGCTCAGCGAAGGGGAGTATGCCGGATTGACGGGGCGCTTCGATGGCCTAGAGCAGGATGGAAGTCTGGCGCTGCGGCTGAGCGATGGTCGGCGCCTCGTGATTCACGCCGGCGATGTCACGCCGGCGGATTGAACAGGGAAAGGGGCGGCCATGTTGTTGGCCATCGACGTTGGCAACACCAATGCCAAATTTGCGCTGTTTGCCGGCGACCAGCTCTTGTCGCGCTGGCGTATCGCGACCGATGATCGCCGCACCGCGGACGAATATGCCGTCTGGCTGCATCAGTTGTTGCGGATGGAGGGGCATGAACGCACCGCCGTCACCGATGTCATCATCGCGACCGTCGTGCCGCGCGCGCTCCATAATTTGCAATTGCTCGCGCACAAATATTTCGGTGTCGAACCGCTGGTCGCCGGGCGTGGTAGTGTTGAATGGGGGATTCAGCTCAAGGTTGACGAACCGCACGCCGTCGGCGCGGACCGCGCGGTTAACGCCATTGCGGCACAGGCGCTCGCGCCCGACAAGGACAAGCTGGTAATCAGCTTTGGTACCGCGACCACCTATGACCATATTGGTGATGATGGGGCCTATCGCGGCGGCATCATCGCGCCAGGGGTCAATCTGTCGCTCGAGGCCCTCGTTGCGGCTGCGGCCAAACTTCCCCGCATTGCAATCGAGGCCCCCGCCACAAACAGCGTCATCGGCCGCACGACCGAAAGCCAGATGCTGATCGGCATTTATTGGGGTTATGTCGCCATGATCGAAGGGCTGACCGCCCGTATGCGCGCTGAAATTGGCGCGCCCCTTACCATTATTGCCACCGGCGGCCTTGCCGGATTGTTTCAGGAGCATGAGCATTTGTTCGACCTTATCGACCCCGATTTGACCCTCAATGGCCTTGCTCGGCTGTACGCGCAGCGGACTCACGTCGGATGACCGCCCCGGCTACCAAAGAACTTCTGTTCCTCGCGCTTGGCGGATCGGGCGAGATTGGCATGAACGCCAATCTTTATGCATGCGACGGGAAATTCATCCTGATCGATCTTGGTGTGTCGTTCGGGTCGCAGGAATATCCCGGCATCGACCTGATCATGCCCGACATGGAGTATATTGAGGACCGGATCGATGATTTGCTCGCGATCGTCCTGACCCACGGGCACGAAGATCATATCGGGGCGCTGCCCTATTTGGCTGCCGATCTGGGCGTGCCGCTCTATGCCAACCGCTTCACCGCGGGGCTGATCGCAGGAAAGCTTGCCGAACAAGGCGTCGCCGACGCGATCAAACTCAACACCGTCGACATTGATGCAAAGTTTCAGATCGGCCCCTTTGGTCTGCGCTTCACCCCGCTCGCGCACTCGATCCCGGAAATGAGCGCCGTGGTCATCGACACCCCGCACGGCCGTATTTTCCACAGCGGCGACTGGAAGCTTGATGGCGATCCGGTGCTGGGCAAGCCCACCGCCGAGGCTGCGCTGCGCAAGATCGGTGACGAAGGCGTCGACGTGCTGGTCTGCGATTCGACCAACGCGTTCAATCCCGCCGCGTCGGGCAGCGAGGGCAGCGTGCGCGAAGGATTGATGAAGGCGGTGGGCGAGGCCAAGGGCCGGGCGATTGTCACGACCTTCGCCAGCAACGCCGCACGGCTGCAAACGCTGGGGGAGGTCGCGCGCGAATGCGGGCGAACGCTTTGCGTTGCGGGTCGATCGCTCGACCGCATTCTGGGCGTAGCGCAGGCCAATGGCATGCTCACCGATTTTCCTGAAACGGTCGATTTCGATACCGCGATGACGCTGCCCCGTGGCGACCTTATGGTCATCGCGACCGGCGGGCAGGGCGAACCTCGTGCGGCCCTGGCGCGCATGGCCGACGACAATCACCAGATCAAATTGCAGGAGGGCGACAGCGTCATCTTCTCCTCCAAACAGATCCCGGGGAATGAACTTGCGATTGGCCGCATCATGAACCAGCTCGCTGCCAAAGGCATTTTGACTGTGACTGAGAAACAGGCGCACATTCATGTCAGCGGCCATCCGGGCCAGCCCGAACTCGCCGCGCTCTATGACTGGCTGCGGCCCAAGCTCGTCCTGCCGGTTCATGGCGAGATTCGTCACATGCGCGAACAGGCGAGGTTTGCGCTGGCGCATGGTGTTCCTGGTGCGCTGACCCAGACCAATGGCGATCTGGTCCGCCTGGCTCCCGGCACGCCAAAACGGATTGATCGGGTTCGCTCGGGCCGCCTTGCGCTGGACGGTAATGTGCTGTTGCCTGCCGATGGTGAGACGATAAACGACCGCCGCCGCCTCGCGCTTTATGGCAATATCAGCGTTGCGGTTTCGCTGCACAAGGGACGGGCGGTCGACGCCGACGTCCGCTATCGCGGCGTCCCGGTTGAGGATGATCGCGACGATTTTATTGGCGAGATGAGCACGGCGGCGCTTGATGCCATTGGCGACGGGCCCAAGGACCGCGAAAAACTGCGCGAAGTCATCCGGCTCGCGGTCCGCCGCGTCGCGACACAATGGACCGGCAAAAAGCCGATGGTCGATGTGCTGATATTGGGGAACTGATGCGCCATGGCATGGACCTCAGCACTCGCCATTTATCTATTGTTCTGGGTTCTATGCGCCTTTTTTGTGCTGCCGTTCCACGGGCGCCGCGCCGATCAACCGGTGGATAGCGTCGCAGGAAGCGACCGGGGCGCGCCCGCGGCCTTTCCAGTCGGCACGATCCTCAAACAGACGACATTCATTGCCACGATCAGCTTCGCGGTCTATTATGTCATCTATACGCAGGGCTGGGTCGATGCTGCCGCGATAGGTCGCATGATGACAGGGCGCTGAGGTGCGTTAGGTCCGCAGACGATCGATCGCCTGCGCAAGCGCGACATAGAGCTTGCCGATATCCGACGATAGCAAAGTCACGCTCAGCGCCGAGCCATCGCGCGTGCCCATCAGCGCGCGCAAAATTGCTTCAAAATCATGAATATACTGATTCACGTGGCGCTTGAACGCGGCATCCTCCTGATAGCGTTTCAGGATTTCGCGGCCTTCGGCATTGTCGATCAGCTTCACTGCGCGGCGTGAGAAAACCCCGCGATCGCCCTTCAAATATGCATCCCACGAAGCGTCGCTAACTTCGCTCGACAGGATTTTGGTGAGGTCGATCGCCGTAGATTTCAGCGCATCGGTCAGCACCACGACCTGCTTTGCCAGTGTATCGCGGTCGGTGGTTGCAATCGCGATCTCAGCGTCGGCAATGCGCTGTTCAACCTGCGCGCTGGTGTCCATGATCGTGATCAACTGGCGCATTAGCTGATCTGCAGCGCCATTGGCCGCCGCGACCGCACGGTCAGCCGCCGTCTCAATTGCCGCCAACTGTGTATCGATCTCGCTTTTCAACGCCGCGTCAATCGCCGCCCCCGCCCGATCGCGCAGGGTTCCGCTGGCCTCATCGACTGCGGTTTCGATCAGCCGTCGGGCTTCATCCGCCGCGCTGCTCGCCGCATCACGCACCTGCGCCATCGACGCGAGCACATCCGCCGGCGCCGTTTCTTGGTGAATTCGCCGGTCTGGAGTGAGAGCGACTGAAGTTGCGCCTCGGTGTCAGCGAGCGTGGTCTGCAACCCGGCGAGCGCACCCATGCGCTCGGTCTGCATTCCGCTAACGCTCTTCATGCACATTGGCCGCATGTGCCCTGGTTTCGGCGAGCCGCGCTTCGATTTGCTCCGCAACATCGGCGCCCGATGCCAAGGGAGCGCCCAGATCGGCAATCAGGGTACGGGCTGAGTGAGCACTTGTTTCAATGCGGCCAAAGGCGGCAGGCACCGTCTCGTCGAGTTCGCGGCTGACGGCATCAATAGCTGTGAGCACTGCATCGGTGCCCGACAGTAATTTGGCCACCTCATCCTGACCGCGCGCCGACCGCTCGCCAAAGCCGTCGATGGTCACACCCAGCTCGGTCAAAGCTTCACCAACCGCGCGCGTCCGTTCGCGAACGACGCCATCGAGCATGACTAGGCGGCTATCGACATCGACGACAGCGGTTTCGAGGCTTTTGACCAGCGTTTCGGCCGCGCCGGCATGGTCGGCAAGTTGGGCGGCAAGGCTATTGCTCGTCTCGGTTGCGGCTGCCAGCCGCGCTTCCAGCCCAGTCACACTTTCCTCGCACCCACCGGCAAGCCGCTCGCGCGCTTCGCTGGTGACACTTTGCAAAGCTGTCAGCGCATCGGCGACGCGAGCCTCGATCGCTTCCTGTTCTTTGGCGATCAGGCCAAGCGCGCGCTTCTGCACCGCCGCCGCAGCGTCGGAGCGCAGGCTGACGGTGTTGCACAATTTCTCGACCTGACCTTCCATCGTGCGGAAGCTGCCGTTCAGCTGGTCCATCAACTTCTGGACCGCAATATCAGCGGCGGCTGCGCGGTCGGTGAGCAGTGCCAGCTGTGCTTCCAAATTGGCGCCATGCTGATGAGCGACGCGCCCTGCTTGGCTGAAATTTTCGGCGAGCCGCTGTGCCACATCGTCGACACGGGGGAGTCCCGCGAGCAGCCCTTCCATCCGCTGCATTGCGGTATCGCTTGACTGGCTGAGGCTCGCATTGGCCGCGGCTATCCGTTCCATGCTGCCGGTCAGGCCGGTGCTGCTTTCTTGCAGCCGTGCGGCGGCATCAACGCCGAAGCGTTGTAACGCCTGTCCTTGATCCTGCATCGCCCCGCGCGCACCGGTCAGCTGCTCCATCAGCCGGGCGACTGTTTGCTGCAGCTGGCCATTTTCATGCCGCAGCGCAGCGGCAGCCTTGGCAAACTGGGCCGTGCGAACGCGGCCCGACAAAAGTCTCACGATCCAGGCCAACATCAGCAATGCAAGCGGGCCCGCCAGCGTCAGGCCAAGCGCCGGGACCTCTGCAAGCGCGGGCATAGTCTGCCCGCCATTGCTGGCGATCCACCCAACCAAGCTGGTCCAGCCGATACCCAACATCATAAGGAGCGGGCCGACAACCCGGTCAAAGGCAGGCGCGGCAGGCATGTCGTCCGGCATTTCGGGCACGGGCGCCGCTTCCTCGGCGGGTAGAGGATCGAGCCAGCCGCGTGCTACTCCCGGCTCGGCTTCAGCGGCGATCGCCTCTGTTGCCACGGGGGGCATTTCCCCCGCTTCCGCTTGGTTTTCCTGTGCGGCGCTGTCGCGCCACAATCCGACGATTTTCTTTTCACCAGCCATGCCCCAAGTCTATCAGCTTTTGAGGGGAGGGGAACGAAAAGTTAACGCAGCCGTCGCATAATTGCCACATGTCCTTCGACAGTGGCCCCCTCGACCGATATCTGCACAGCGCGCTTGGCGAAGATCAGGCGGCAGCTGCTGAGTTAAAGGCGATTTTTCTGCAAAGTGTGGACCATCTTGTCGATTTGCTGCGGCGGTCGCGCTGCGACGCCAATTGGATGATGGCGGCGCTTCGCCTCAAGAGCTTGGCCGCAACCTTTGGCGTCATTCCGCTGATCCAGCTCGCCGAACAGGCAATGGCGGGCGTTCCTGGTGACCCCAGCGTGATCCGCGCCATTCGCGCCCATGCCGCTGACCTGCAAAACGGTTAAATAGCCGTTCAGCCAATATTGTGCAGAGGCGCGCTGCCAGCGATGACGGCGCGACGGCTGCTTGTTTTTCGCAGTCGCTGGCGCTAGCCCGGCTGGCGGGAACAATGACCATTGGCGCTCCGTTGATGTGGGTGCAAATGGTGACAGGAGAATCAAGATGCGGGTTGCACCGTTGGTTTCGCGTTCGGTTCTGGCTCTGATGATCGGGGCCATGGCCTTTACTGCTCAGCCGGGCCTGGCGCAAAAGAAGGACAAGAAAAAGGATAAGGAGGCCGCTGCGGCCCCTGCCGCTCCGGCTATCACGCCCAGCAAGGGCTATTTGCCTGAGGCGAAGAAGGTGCAAGCCGCATATCAAGCCAAGGATCCGGTCGCACTGGAAGCCGCGCTTGCGGCTGCCGATGCAGTCGCCACGACCCCGCAGGACAAGTTTCTGCAGTCGCAATTCCGCCTGCAGTTGGGCTTGCTGAAGAAGGATCAGACGCTTCAGGCGTCTGCGCTAGACGGCATGCTCGACTCGGGTTTGACCCCGGCTGCGGATGTCGCGCGCTTTAACTATTTTTCCGGCCAGTTCGCCTTCAACCAGAAAGATTATGCCAAGGCGATCACGCGCTTGCTCGCGGCCCAGGCGGCTGGCGCCAAAGATGCCAATATTCCCGAGCTTTTGGTCGTAAGCTATTTGCAGACCAACCAGCCTGAAAAGGTGCTGGAAACCGCAAACACGGCGATTGCCGCGCAGCGTGGAGCGGCGCGCGCCCCTCGGACCTATTTTACTCACAGGCCGCGACGATCCTGCAAAAGGCTGGTCGCCGTGAGGAACTGCTCGATCTGCTGGCGCTACGCGTCCAGGACTATCCGGATCCCAAAATCTGGCGCAATACGTTGTTCATCAGTATGCAGGGCGCTGACAAGGATCTCACCCTCGACACGTTGCGGTTGATGCGGTCTGCAGGCGCGTTGAAAGAGCGGCCCGAGATTCAGGAATATGCTGCGCTCGCGACCGAAAATGGCCTTCCCGGAGAAGTGCTGAGCATGATTGACGAGGTGCGTGCCCAGGGTTCAATCCCTGCCAATGACGCGCGCTTCAACGAGATTTATGCGACGCAGAAGGCTCGTACTGCGGGCGACAAGGCTGCCCTCGATGCCGACGCAGCAAAGGGTGCGGCATTGCCGACGGCACGCCGCGCGCGTGGCACGGCGGATGCGTTGATGGGCTACGGTGATTATGCGAAAGCCGCGGCGCTCTATCAGGTTGCGCTCGACAAGGGGGACCCTGAGGCCGACCTAGTGCGGTTGCGGCTCGGCGTTGCGCAGCATCGCGCGGGCAATCACGATGCGGCCAAGGCGACGCTGGCAACGGTTGGCGGAACTCGCAAACGGCTTGCCACCCTGTGGACGACGCACATCAAGCAGAAGCAGGCACCTGCGGCTCCCGCTGCGCCGGCGCCGACGACAGGACGCTAGTTTCACCGCATGAACTACATAAACGGGCCGGAGCCGCAATCCGCGGTTCCGGCCTTTTCATGTATCGATCCGATTTGATCAATCTTCGACTGGAACTCCAACCAACTGTTTGGCCGTGCGAATGGTCAGCGACGTTTTGACGCTGGATACATTCGGCGCGGCGGTCAGGTGCGTGGTCAGGAAGCTTTGAAAGGATTGCAGGTCGCGGGCCACGACTTTCAGGATGAAATCTATCTCACCGTTCAACATATAACATTCGCGCACTTCGGGCAGCGTGCCGACATAATCCTCAAACTGCCGCAAATCGGCTTCGGCTTGGCTCCGCAGGCTCACCATGGCGAAGACAGTGATGCTATATCCCAGTTTCGATGCATCGAGGTCGGCATGATAAGAGAGGATAACCCCCGCCTCCTCCAGCGCACGGACACGGCGTAGGCAGGGGGGGGCAGTCAGACCAACCCGCTCAGCAAGATCGACGTTGGTCATTCGGCCGTTGCTCTGCAACTCTCGCATGATCTGCAGATCGATGGCATCGAATTTGTTAAGGGCCATGACCGGAAATATCCTTTGATTCCTGTGCCAGCACACATAATATTATTTCAGGCTAGTGCAATTGTCCCACATTGCAACGCCTCTTTCGGATCACTTTCGCAATCGATTGATTCACGCTAACCGGTAATCAACTAATAACCATTTTGCGCAGCGGAGCTTGTTGGCGTGTACAGAGATGCCATGATTGCCACCATCCTCCGCCAATCACCGGTGGATGAACGTACCCGGTCATCAGCGTGGCGGCAATTGTCCGATATCCTGGCCCAGCGCGGCACGCAGCTGACCGAGTTTGACGTCCGGCGCGCGCTTCATGCCCTCGCGCTACTACGTCCGCAAGTCAGCAACAGCGTGCGTCAGGAAACGGCACTTGCGCTGGCGGGTCACTGCCGTTTTGCGCCACTCGTGGCGCTCTATGCCGCGGACATTCCCTCGGTCGCGGCGGAGATGCTGGCAACGGTGCAGTTGCCGGACGCCGACTGGCTAGCGCTGCTGCCGTCCTCAACGCCAGTAGCGCGTGCCGTGCTGGCAAAACGCACCTATTTGTCGCCTGAAGTGCGCCGCGCTTTGGCGAGCCTTGGTGATAGCCAACCAGCATTGCCAGTCACTGAACGGCTTGC
>JAAUPH010000019.1 GCA_012035435.1 Sphingopyxis sp.
CGAGTGATTGCCGGAACGCGGGTGACCAGCGAGGCGCAGCTTGCCAGAGTTGTCGCACCTGAAGCAGGGCCCCTCCCCCTGACTGTCGCGACCGTTCCGATTCCGGCGAGGCTCGAAACGCGGCACATGGCGATGATCGGCACCACCGGCAGCGGCAAGACCACGGCGCTGCGCCAATTGCTCGATGGGATCGAAGCGCGCGGCGAGGCGGCGCTGGTCTATGACACCAGCGGCGAGTTCATCGCGCATTATTATGATCCAGCGCGCGGAGACATCATCTTGAACCCGTTCGACGCCCGCTGCGCCTTCTGGTCGCCGTTCGCCGAGATCGCGCATCCCGCCGACGCCGATCGCATCGCGCAGCAGCTTATCACCGAGACCGGCCAGCACGACCGCGATGTCTGGCTGGAAACCAGCCGCATCCTCGTCGCCAACATGATCCGGGAATTGTGGAAGGAGAAGAAATGCACGTTGCCGGACCTGCTCGAAGCTCTGCAGAAGTGGGACAAGGATACACCAAAGAGCAGATGACCACGCATGGCTTCCGCACATCGGCTTCCTCGCTGCTGAACGAATCCGGCAAATGGAATCCTGACGCTATCGAGCGGGCGCTCGCGCATATGGTGTCCGGCGAGATACGCCGCATATACAATCAGTCGGCATATTGGGCTGAGCGTGTTGAAATGGCGCAATGGTGGAGCGATTATCTGGATGAATTGCGTGAAGGGGGGAACAGATGACGGGTCGCCCAGATGAAGGTTGGAAAATCTTCGCGGACGGGGACGAAGCCGACAACGTGCCGCTCTGGAAGGTGCTGGCGCAATTCAGGTCAGACGACCTCGATGAAGGCCTGAGCGCGAACGCGGCGATCATCAATCAGGCCAAGCCGTCGCCTGTTCGCTTTTATAATCTCGCTTTCGGCGTCAGCTTTGGTTTCGGGTTCCTGTCCGTCATCTTCCTGATCGGCCTCCTGATCTCGGACCATTCAAAAGCTACGGACCTTTTCTTCTATCTCACGTTGGCCATGCTGGCAGCAACGATGGCACCGCACCTCTGGAGACAGTTATATCAGTACGGCCTGAAAATCCCGGAGGTCCCGCTGAAATTGCCCCATCCGCCGGACCGACTTTTCGACGAAGTGCTGGAGTATTTGCAGAGAGCTGATGGCCCGCGAGCCTACTACCTCTCTCGTTTCCGCAAGAAGCGGATTCCTCTCAAGCGCAGGCAGTTTTTCGGCAGGCTGGACGCAGGCCGGTTGCCGAGATCAGTCCTGTCGAACTGCTGCATGAAATCAAACACCACGAACGACGGGGACGGTATGAAACTGCTAAGCGGCTTCGTTCTTTTGCCAGTAGGGTGTTCCGTTACGCCGCTGCCACGGCACGGGCAGAGCGAGACCCTGCGCAATTGCTTTTGGGCGCGCTCATCCAGCCAAGGGTCAAGCACTTTGCGGCGATCACCGACCCCGTTGGGTTTGGTGGGTTGCTCCGGTCTATTGAGGACTACGAGGGCGATCCGGCAGTCATGCACGCGCTCAAACTGACGCCGCATCTGTTTCAGCGGCCCGGCGAGTTGCGGCAGATGGAATGGGCTGAGATCAACTTTGAGAAAGCAATCTGGACGCTGCCGCCCGAGAAAATGAAAATGCGGCAGCCCCACGCGGTGCCCTTGTCGCGGCAGGCATTGGGAATTCTGGAGAGTATGAGTGGGCTGACCGGGAAAGGGAAATATGTGTTCCCATCGGTTCGGACGCGAGCGCGTCCAATTTCTGAGAATACCGTCACCGGCGCTTTACGCCGCATGGGCTAAGCTGAAGAGCTGGCTGAAGGATACATCGTCGGCCCGAACATTTTCGGAAGATGCGGACCGCGCGACCGGCAGTGTGCTCTTCATGCTCGCGATGGCCGCGAATCTCATCCAGTTCCTGCGAATGCCCAAGGTAGGTGAGAAAGCCTTCGCCTTCCGGGATTTCATCGCGGGCCTCGACAAGCGCACCGGCGCGCGCCCGTGGATATTCGTGCCGCGCAAAGAGGATTTTTTCGAAGCATCGAAGCCGCTGCTCGCCTGTTGGCTCGAATGTGCGGCCAGCGCCGTTCTAGGTCTTCCGCCATCGCCCGATCGGCGCGTCTGGTTCGTCCTCGACGAGCTGGCCGATCTGCCGCGCGTGGATAACCTCGCGCGACTCTTGCCCGAGGGCCGAAAGTTCGGCGCTGCGGTCGTGCTGACCTTTCAGGCGCTCGGCCAGATGCGGCACCGCTACGGGCCGCAGATCGCGGAGTCGATGCTGGGCTGCTGCAATACCAAGCTGTTCCTCCAGATCATCGACAGCGAGACCCGCGTCTGGGCCAGCCAGACGATCGGCGAATGCGAAGTCGAGATCCAGACGTTGACCGACGCGCTCGCCGAGCGCGACGATGCGGCGCGCACGACCTTGGGCCGAATGCGGAAGATGCGGCCCGCCATTCTCGAAAGCGAACTCCGCCTGCCGAAATTTGAAGGCTATTTGTTGTTCCCCGATGGCTTGCCCGTCGCACGGATCAAGCTCACCGCCGATCATATCGCGCGGCGCGGCAAGGCGTGCCAGCCGGGGTTCGTCGCGGGCGATCCGAAAACCACGCTTTGGCAACAGGCGGCGCAGCCTTCGCCTCCATCGCCGCGGCCGTCGCCGCCACCACCCAAGAGCCGGGGGCCGGTCTGATGGTTGCGTCGGTATCGGCGCTGACCAGTTCGGCGCAGGCCAGCAGCTATTATGAGGTCGATGACTATTATGCCGAGGGCGGCTTGTCGCCATCCGAATGGCAGGGCGCGGGCGCGAAGACGCTTGGCCTCTCCGGCGAGGTGGATCGCGAGCAGTTCCGCGAATTGCTCGACGGCAGGATCGGCGAGCAGCAGCTTGGCACGTTTCGCGACGGCCAGTTGGAGCATCGCCCCGGCTGGGACGTGACCTTGAGTGCGCCCAAGTCGGTGTCGATCATGGCCGAGGTCGCGGGCGACCGGCGCTTGATCGCGGCGCATGGGCAGGCGGTCAAAACCGCGATGGCGCATGTCGAGACGCATATGGCGGCCAGCATCCGGTTCACCCGCAACGACCGCGAGGCGGGACGGGTCAACGGTGGGCGCGGCGAGGTGATCGCCGTGGACGGGCAGACGCGCACGGCCATCATCCAGACGCCGGGCGGCAAGACCGAGACCCTGCATCTCGACGCGGCTCGCGACCGGCATATTGCCCATGCCTACGTCGAAACCGCCTTTGCCGCCCAAGGCCGCACCGCCGATCATGTCATCATCCACGCCGACAGCAAGGCGACCAATCTCGTCGATCAGAAGAGCTTCTATGTCGGGATTTCCCGCGCGAAGGAAACTGCGACGATCTTCACCAACGATCGTGGCAAGCTGATGTCTGCCATCAATGAACGCGCCGGGCAGGTGCAAACCGCCATCGCTCAGGTTGCTATCCCGATGCCCGCAGCCGCGCGAATAATGGGCGCCGGATTGGAGTGAAATTTCAGCAATCTTCTCGACAAGGAATTCTTCCAAAGATATAAACTGTCTCGAACAGGGGGATTCTATGAAGAGAGCTCCATTCAGAGCAACAGCGGGCTTGGCTCTTTGTGCCGTAGCGCTATCCAATCCAGCCAATGCGCGCTTTTTGCAAGTCGATCCCGTCGGATACGACGATCAAGTGAATTTGTACGCCTATAGCGCCAACGATCCGGTCAATCGGATCGATCCAACAGGCATGCGCAATTGCAATCCGCAGGATACGACTTGCATTGAAACTCCAGAGTCGGAGACGGACCCCAACAAACCGGAAACCAATCCTCCGGAAACAGACACAAAGGATGCGATTGTCGTAACCGCGCAGAAGAGTAAGAGCAACACTAGCGGGTCGAGTGAAAAGTTCTTTGAGGTTACGCTAACGTCATTTGACGAGCGCAAGCTGAAACAAAAAGACATACAGTGCCCCGGCGGCGGGAGTGTCACAGTGGGCACGCCTGCACCGATATCACCCGGATCAAGTGCTGCGCACTCTCATCCTTCGACTCATTCTGGTGTTCCCGGCCCCGGCGACAACAACTTTGGAAACACGAGTAATACGGGGTATGTAATAACGCCTTCTAGAGCTTTTGGGATTGATCGGGCCTCGAATGGTACTTATCGTACGAGAATACTTTCCGGAGGCCCGTTGTCTGCGTCGGAGCGATCTGACTTGATTGGGAACATGCAGAACTGGGAGAGTGGGAATTCTTCTGATAAATCAAAGACACTCGTTCAGCGGTTCTGCTGATGATTGTCCGTGCCATATCCATAGGGATTTCTCCACTTCTCCTAGTTTCATGCGGTTCTGGTAGCGCGAATTCTCAGCCTGCAAGCCCAACCGCCTTGATGTCATATGATGAATGTGTGTCATCCACTATTTGCAGCGCGGAGGGTCAAGTTTCTGTGCAAAACGTGGACGGCATAAAAACAGGCAGAATGGAATTTCCTAACGGAAAATGTGTAACATTGTCGTTATCAGAGTCCTTCTTCCGAAAGACGAAGCTTCCCGCCACGCTGAGAATAACTGGAAAAATATACAAGGGGCACCATGATCCGGAATTCCTTCTTCTAAAAATCAATGGACGCAAGATTTCATACTCCCCTTGTGGAGAATATTACATTTTCGTGGAGTGAAGAGGTTATAGGGAAGTAGACATCGATTATTGAATGACTGAACTTTCTCGAAGGGTTGCGATATGCAGAGGCATAGTGGCAGGCATAGCCTCTTCTATTCCACGCTTTGCGCTCGGAAGGTCAACGGCACTAATCAGCCAGAGCGTTGCGACTATTTTAGCGCGATCATCTGCCGACAGCTATCTGCAATCCAAGCTGGCACTTGATGCGCTTATCGCTCCACCCTCACCATCTATCGCTGCTGAAATCGACAGATTAGCGGATGCGGTTCGGCAAATGGCTGGGCCAAATCCGACGGATCGCTATAAGCTCGCCGCTATTCGCAAGACGATCTACGTGGCTGGGCTATGGAACAGGAGCCGACCGTTCAGCTACGATCAGGCGGACCCGCTGGGCCTCAACGTCCGCAACAAACTATTGGACACCTACTTCAAAACAAGGCTCGGCAATTGCGTGTCATGCCGATCCTGTTTTTGATCTTGGCCGAACGTGCCGGACTGAATACCAGCCTCGCGACCGCGCCGCTCCACGTCTTCGTGCGCTACATCGATCCCGGCGGGGCACCTGCCAACGCCGAGGCGACAAGCGGCGGCCATTTTTCGCGCAACGAGTGGTATCGCGAGAACTTTCCGATGACCGACCTCGCCATCGAGAGCGGTATCTATATGCGCACTTTGACGAAGCCAGAAAGCGTAGCGGTGATGGCGAGCACCGTTGTGGATTTTCTGCTTGTCCAGCGCCGCTATCAGGAAGCGGCTGACGTTGCTGACGCCATTCTTGCGGTCAACCCGAGAGACGTCTACGCGATGCTCAAGAAGGGCACGGCGGCGGGTGAGCTATTGCGCGTGGAATTTGCCGAACGCTATCCGACCCCGGCCCAGATTCCTCCTGCTTTACGCTCCCGTTACCAGACGCTCGCGATGCAGAATGAGAGCGCCTTTAGAGAGGCCGAGGCACTTGGCTGGACGCAGCCCAGCGGCTAGTTAATCCAAAAGCGGCGCGATGCCGTCCAGCAAAGCCACTCTTCGAATGTCTTTGGCCAGAGTGCGAAATATCCGGTGATGCATAGCATCCGCCATCGAACGGCCCATTGATCTATCTTCATGCGGCTCGCGATTTGCTCGCGGGTCAAATGATCGCGGTGAAGCATGAAGGTTTCGCGGACAGACCGAGGCATGGCCCGCACCATAATTTGACTGACGGCCTGATCGTCGTCGCCGCCATTGTCCCAAGCGATGCGGATGCCCATAAGGCGCAACCTGCGCTCGCAATAGACGCGGTGGCGTTGGCGAAGTTCGGTCTCGGCCTGTGCCAGCGGTTTGCGCCGCCAGCGTCGTGGCGTATCGCCATCGACGAATGAGCCGATCATCACCAAGGCTTCGGCTATGCAGCATTCCACGGCTCGGGTCGTAATCGCCAGCCGGTCGGCAATCTGCCCGTAGGAAAGATCGTCCACACGGTGCAGCAGAAAGACCAAGCGCGTTAATGGAGGAAGCTCGTCCACGGCGGCTTCGTAAAGAGCCAGCATGTCTTGCGTCATGGCCGTGTCCTGTCTGGGCAACGACGCCAGCCGTTGGGGCGCGGATGGCCGGTGACATCATGCGCCCGGTCCAGCAAGGCTCGCAGGATTGTCCGGACCTCTTCGATGGTGAACGCGCCATCATCGGGTCGCGGTTTGCCGAACCGATGGACGTGACCCCATTTCCAATAGGGCGAGAGAACCGCTGTCAGCCGCGTCATGTCGGGGCAATGATGCGCGAAGCCTGTTGCATTGGCGTAGGCCAGCCCTTTGCCAACATCGAGCCGGATATGGCGAGCGTTCCATGCGTCCGAGAAACCGACGTCGAGTAGGTGCGCCGATAGCGCGAGCTGGGCGACCATGCCGGATTGATAAAGCATCTCGTCGCTCCGATCGTAGAAGCCCCGACCCAGCGATTCAAAGAAGCTTTCGGCATTGTGATAGCGGAACCGGCTTAAGCTTCGCCTCACCCAGCGCTTCTGCGTCCTTCCATTGTCGAGCGGCATCATCCATCCCGCCACCTTTATCGTCTTGCCGTTAAGCGCTTTGACGGCAGCCGGGAATACGCGCAGCGCGGGGATGAAGGCGGCAAGCAGGCCAATCGCAAAAACGCCGAGGACAATCGCCAACTCGCCCGGAAAAAAGCGCCAGGGATCAATGCCAATCTCTGACAATTGTGAAAAACGTGAAACCGCAATCGCCATTGCGCCATGGCCGATGACCAAGCCGAGCAAAGCCCCGGCGGCCGCGGTGATCAACCCTTCGGCGAGGATGACGCCGAAAACCGAACCGCGCGAAGCACCCATGACCCGCAGCAATGCAAGATCACCTTCCCGCGCCTGGGCAGCATTGAGCAAAGCGACAAAAATCGAGAGGCCGCCGGTAAATGCCAAAAGCCAGGCAAACATGCGGACGCTATCAATGCCGATTCCCAACAAGTTCAGGAGACGCGCCGTCTCGGTTGCGGGAACCGCCGCCTGCATTTCGGTTTGCCGGTTGATCATCGACGGGATGCGCACGGCTCCGAAAGATGAGCGATAGGATACAAGCAACGCCGTGATCTCAGGCTTAAGCTCTCCGCGCGCAGTCAAATTGGCCGGGCCATGCTCGTGCCCGTCAGCTTCGTGCCCATCCTCATCATGGTCATGGTGATGAAGCTCTTCATGGGCCTCTCCGGCTTCATGTTCATGGGCGATGCCATGCGCATCCCAGACGCTTTCAACTGGTGTGAGGATTAGCCGGTCAATGACCGTTCCGGTCGGTGCCAATACGCGGGTCGATAACCGAGGGGCCGTAGCCGTTGAACAACGGAGTAGGCGAAGCAATCCACTGGATCAGGTTATATCGGATGTCGCCGGCGTCCCAATCGGCATCGTCGGGCTGTTGTCGAACCTCAATTGCATTTTCAAAGCCGGCGGCAGCAAAGGCCGGGTTCCATAGCAACGCCGCCTGTTTCACCAACTCGCGGTAGGCATGCGGTGTGCTGTTCTGGATCCAGAAAACGATCGGTTTGACCGGTGGCGACAGAGGCTTGGACGGGTCCTGCTTTTCCAGACGCCAGCGTTGGATCACATCGTCGATCTGCGACCCTTCGATCCGTTCCAGGTTGGTCTTGCGAACAGAGATCAGCCCGACCCGAGGATCGTAGGAACGCGGTGCAAAGCCAGGGGCGGGCACCCTGACAAGGTTATGCTGCAACTCGATGCTGACTGGCTGAGGACCCGTTTTAAAATCGAACACATATTCGGTGATGATCGCGGTGTTGGCGGGATAGTTTCTGACGTCCTGTAGAGCAGTTTTGGCCTTGCTAAGCGACGGGTTCAAACCCGCCGCCGTGAGCAGAGGTGAGGCATTGCCGATACGGAACAGATCCGTACCGATAAACAGCGGATTGGCGGCGACGATAAGTGTCTTGTCGTCGGCATCCCGCGCGACAATCGTGAGGCGCGCCATGACACTGTCACCGGCATTGGTACCAAACGCCCGCTTGAGCGGACTGTCCGGTTCAATCGTATAGGCCAGATTTTCGCGCATCACATCGATGCGGTTGAACCGCTTGCGAAAACGTATGGTGAAATTGTCGCCGACCTGGCCAGCAAAACGCAAATCGCCCAATTGCGCCAACAACCCGCTGACACCGTTGCGCACAAAGGTATAGTAGATGAATTGCTCGGACAGCTGCGATTCCGATATTTCCAGAAACACTGTGCCGCTGACCGCGTCCCGGTATATCGGAAATAGCCCGTCGAGGCGTTGCTTGTCTTTAACGAACTCTGCGATGGTCTTGGGTTTGGGAGCAGGCTTGTCCGCACTCGCCGTCGCATCAACTGCGACCGTGGGACAGTCAGGGCCGACGCAGGCCGAATCTTCGGTCGGCGCCGGCTGGGCCGCTGTTGGCATGAGGGGAAATAGGAGTAGCATGGCGAGAAGCACCAAGCGTGCCCAAGCTGCCATCCTACTGCATCCGATCTCTATCCCGCCAAACATGAGGTCCTACCTTCAGAAACGGGCCCGGAAGCCCGCAGAAATCGTCCGCCCGCCGGTAAAGAGATAACGGTCGGGGAAGAAGAATTCGGCGTCGCCGCCATTGAAACGGGACGAAACGGCACTGCGGATGTCCAGTTCAGTCGAGCCACGCAGCAGGTCGTCCCCTTGGAGAAACACTGTCCAGCCCGCACCGAGCGTGTCGAAACTATAGGACAGTCGCATATCGAGCGTCGCATAAGCGGGGACGATGGTGTCCAGCCCGTGGATTTCGAACGACGACGGCGAAGCGGATTGGCGGGTATAAATCAACCGCCCCTCGGACCCGTCCTTTTCGTAATTCAGCGAGGCATTGTAGACGAGGGCTGCCTGATCCTCGAACGGGCGGTCGACCGTGAAGCTTCCCAATGTACCATCATCGTTTCGGCCAGACAGCAAGGTTGGAAAACGGGACTTGGTATAAGTCAGATTTCCTAGCACCCCGAAATCGCTGAGAAAACCGGGCAGGAAGCTGAGCTTGCGGATCAGCTCCAACTCGAAGCCATAAATTTTACCACCTGCGCCGTTTTCAGGGCGATTGCGTTCAAAGGACGTGGACGCATTGAACGCCACCAATTCGGGGCGCGCAGTGGCCAGAGCGCCAAAGCTGGCCAGGATTTCCTGGCGAACATCATCGTCGCCGCCTGCTTGGAAAAAGACGTTAGTGAAATTGTTGCTGACTTTTTTGTAAAAAAAGCCCGCCCTTATCAACCCCGGGGAATCGGTAAAATAATAGGACAAATCAATATCGAAATTGTCCGTCTTGGTCGGACGCAAATCGGGATTGGCCTCGGTTATCAGCGCGCGATTGATGGTCGGACGCAGATCAATGCTTATCTGGCGCGATCGGCGCAGCAGCCGGAAGTCGGGATTCACGGTCGAGCGGAAATAGGCAAACCGAGCGACCAAATTGTCCTGTGGGCGATAGTTAAGGATTACACTGGGTGTTAATGTTGTCTGTGTCCCAGACAGTTCGGTGAAAGCCACCAGACCCGCATTCACAAACGTCTCACGCGGCTCAAGAATGTTCGCGGCTGTACGAACAGAAGGTGAGGTAAGAGATCGGCCACTCCGGAACCGGCTTTCAAAACGCGCGCCACCAATCAATTCAAAATTGGCCAGAGTGAATTTAGCCTCGACATAGCCGGCGCGGTTCTCTTCAACCGTCTTTGTGGGAATTAGCCCGCCGACGTCCAGAATGGGATCGAAGTCGCGCCGATCAGTGCGTGTAAAGCGCCGTTCGTTGCCGTTGACCTGAAATTCATTGCCAAAAGCGCGATCAAAACCAGTTTCGCCCTCGATCCCGAAATTGAGCGCGAACTTGCCATAATCGAGCCCAGATTTGGTTTCGATTTCGACGAGGCCGCCCGATCCGGTCGCCTGATGGCTGGGCAGCAGCGATTTCTGGATGGTAACCTGTGAAATATTTTCTGCCAGGAATCCGCTCAGGTCGATCGTGCGTTCAAATCCGGTCCCTTGCAGATCCAGCCCGTTGAGCTGGATATTGATCGCCTCTGAACTGAAGCCGCGCACGGTGATCCGTTCGCCTTCCCCCGTCTCTTCGCTGCGGCCAAAGGCAACACCGGGCAACCGCCGCAAGGCTTCGGAGACGGTTTCGGCCGGAAAGCTGCCGAGCAGGTCGGACGAAACTATCGTGGCGCTGTTGTCGGCGCGCAGCTGTTGGTTAAGGGCCCGCTGGATGGCGCTGCTATAGCCAAGCACGACGATTTCGGCGCTCACACCGCCTAGCTTCAGGGCGACTCGCTGGCGCTCTTCGCTATCCGCAGCGAGCGGGAACGATGCACTCGACTGCCCAAGATATTCGACCGTAATGCTGGTTGCTGAGACCGGCACCTCGGGAAAGAAAAAGCGCCCCCGTTCGTCGGCTATGGTCGCCAGATCGGTCCCGTCGATGACCAGGCGGGCACCGGGAAGCGCCCAATCGTTGGCCGCTGCAGTAACCACGCCCTGCACGGGTGTTGTGCCAATTGACCCTGTGTTGTCCGTCGCAGCGCTCGCTGATTGGATTGAGAACACCCGTGGTTCGACCTGGCGGATGCGAAGTCCGGTACCAGTCAACAGTCGTTCCAGCCCCCGTACCGGAACAAAGCGACCACGCAGTTCGGTCGACCTCAGGCCGCGGACCAGTGCGGGATCGTACACAAGGTCGGCATCCGACTGCTGCGCGAACTGGTCGAGCGCGGCTTTCAAATCCTGCGCATCGACGTTAAAGGCGATTTGCTGCGGCGCTACCGCAGTCGTTTGTGCGACCACCGGAACGGTCGTCATCGCGGTCGCACCCGTAAGCAGCGCTGCCAGCCATTTTGCCCTGTTCATTATGTTGCCCCTTGTGCATCGGTCCACTGCGCCGACCAATTCCCTTGTTGACCGGCTCCATCGAACATGACGCACTAGTGACAAAATCCCTCAAGGCTTGGCGGTAATCCCGGCGTCCGATGCGCCATTATTTGCATCCGGCAGGATCAAGATAGTATCACCGCGCTGGCGGGCGAGGCGGACAGGGAAGCTGGCTGACAGGGCGTTGGCAAAGTTTTCTGCCGAACCGATGCGCAAGGTTGCGCTGATTTTCATCGTCGCGATCGCCGGGTCGCCTACTTGCAATTTGATGTTGGAATAGCGGTTGATCTCCGTCACCACGGCGCTCAGCGGCTGGTTGTCAAAAATCAACCGGCCCTCACGCCAGCTGGCGGACGTTGCCAAATTGGCGCGGCTGATTTCAGCGCGCTGGCCAGCGCCAACGACAATTTGCTCCCCGGCCACCAACTGCGCAATGCTGGTCGCCGCTGCGGTATCGCCACGCTCAACGCGCACTTTCCCTTCCAGTAGCGTGACCTTGATGCTCCCGGCGTCCTTGCGAACCGAAAAGACGGTGCCCAATGCAACAACCCTTTCTTTTCCGGCCGCGACAATAAAGGGACGCCTTTGGTCGTGCGCCACATGGAAGACGGCCTCACCCAGCAACAGTCGCAAGTTGCGGCGCCCATTGCTGAAATCAACGGCCACTAGCGAATTGGTATTCAATTCGATGCGCGAGCGATCAGGCAGGACAAAGCTGGCCCGTTGACCAACCGCCGTACGGTAACGCGATGCAAAGCGCTCGCCTTGTGTGGGGTTCGCTGCAGCAACCTCCTGCGGTACGACCGGAGTTTTCGGCGGGCTGCCCGGACCCTGGGCCGACTGCATCGCCACAGGCGCGGTTTCCGTCATCGGCTTGCTGTAGAGCATCGCGCCAGAGAACAGCACCAGCGCCAGCGATGCTGCTATCGCCCAGCCATGCTGCCGCCAACCGCTGGGTCTTTGTGCCGAAACGGAGAGAGCATCAATGCGCAGACGGGCCATCGCCGGATGCTCGCCGACATCACCGAGCGCGCTCCACATGCTGCTGACCTGTTCATAGGCGGCAGCGTGAGCATGGTTTGCATCGCGCCACCCGCAAAATCTGTTCCAAAGATCGGGTCCAGCGTCCTCCCTACGGAGTAGTGCAAACCACTCCGATGCCGCAGCAAGCGCATCGCCATCGACCGAATTTTGAGTTACGTCGGTCATGCCGGGGGGGCCAGATTCCGGGCCAGATGATGAATGGCTGCAATCATATGTTTCTCGACGGAGCTTACCGAAATTCCGAACCGGTCTGCAATTTCCCGATATTTCAAACCTTCATAACGGTGCAGCAGAAACACCGTTCGGGTCCGTTCGGGCAGTTCATCGATCAGGATGAAAAGATGCCGCAATGCGTCCCGACCAAGCAAGACGCGCTCGGGCGATATTTCCTCAAAACTTTCGCCTTCGCGGTGGTGCAGTTCGGTGCGGGCGGTCGACCACGTCAGTCCCCGCCGTGCGCGATCACGCAACAAATTGCTCGCAGCCTGAAAAACATAGGCGGTAGGATTGTCGATCGATGCATCGTCCGCGCGGTCGAGCAGCCGGCTGAACAACTCTTGCGTCAAGTCATCGACCTCTGCCGCATTCCTGACCCGCTTGGCAAAATAAGCGCGTATGGGCCGTTCGAGGCGAGCATGGAGATCGGCGTGAAATGCGACTTCGCTATTGTTGAGTTTGCCCTTCGCCATTCGATGTTAGTGCAGGACGAGTGCCAATAAGGTCAATGATCCAATGTATCGGCACAAATGGGATCCACGCTTGAACAAATGTCAGGATTCAAGTGGCGGGTCGTTCGTCATTTATGTCAGAAAAGTTGGCGAAACCGCAAATGCCCAAAGAGAGCCTCTGGCGGCACCATACGAGGCCTAAGCCGCAAGCGATATGCCGGACATAAGCGTCTAAGCCCGCAAACAGTTCATTGTGGGCCAAAGGCCCGAATGACCCCCACCAAAATCCTGATCGGCCAAAACCTGTTTGTGTTCGCCATCGTGATCGCGGGCATCTGGCTGGCGACACGATGGGCGGCATCGGCGCTGGCCTACCAACCCCAGCTTGGACCGGCATGGTTCATCGTCGTCGATATTCCTGTCTACCGCCTCTGGTCGATCTTCCCCTGGTGGTATCATTTGGACGCTTACGCCCCGCACGTTTTCGACACAGCAGGCTCGATCGCCGCGGCAAGCGGCTTCGTCGGCTGCGGCACGGCAATCTTCGGATCGCTTTGGCGCGCCCGGCAGTCACGCAATGTCACCACGTACGGCTCTGCCAAATGGGCGAGCGCCGCCGAAATGCGCAAGGCCGGGCTGTTCGATGCCGCTGGTGTCTTTCTCGGTCGCATCGGCGCACACTACGTCCGCCATGACGGCCCCGCGCATGTCATAGCATTCGCGCCGACGCGGTCGGGCAAGGGTGTAGGGCTGGTCGTTCCGACCTTGCTCGGCTGGTCGGGCTCCGCAGTCGTCCACGACATCAAGGGCGAGAATTGGCAGCTGACGGCGGGCTGGCGGCAGCGTTTCTCGCACTGTTTGCTGTTCAACCCGACCGATGCACGCTCGGCGCGTTACAACCCGCTGATGGAAGTGCGGCGCGGCGTTCATGAAGTCCGCGACGTCCAGAACATCGCCGACATCCTCGTCGACCCCGAAGGCGCGCTCGAACGGCGCAACCATCGGGAAAAGACCAGCCCTGCGCTGCTCGTCGGCGCGATCCTCCACATTCTTTATGCCGAACAGGAGAAGACGCTCGCGCGGGTCGCCACCTTCCTGTCCGACCCCGAGCGCAGCTTTGCCGCGACGTTGCGCGCGATAATGACCACCAACCATCTCGGCAGCGCCGAGGCACCGCAAGTGCATCCGGTGGTTGCGTCGGCGGCGCGCGAAGTGCTCAACAAGAGCGAGAATGAACGATCGGGCGTGCTCTCGACCGCGATGTCGTGTCTCGGGCTCTACCGCGACCCGACCGTCGCTGCCGTCACATCGACCTGCGACTGGCGGATCGCCGACCTTGTCGAAGGCGCACATGGGGCTGTAGCTTCTTCTGGTAATCGTATGAGCAATATTGGCTACCGCGATCAGAATGGAATAGGCAGCCCGGCGGCGGATTACGCAGTCACACCGCCATGTCCAATGCCTGGATCGCCAGATCCTTCTTCATTCGGTCACTGGCAGCCCAACCGACCACACGGCGGCGCAGTTTATCCTGAGCGCCTGCCTTGGCAGGCAGTCGAAGGGCAGATCGAGGATGACAGCAAGGTAGAGCCACCCTTCGGCCGTCCAGACATAGGTGATATCGCCAGCTCACTTCTGGTTGGGCGCAACGGCTACAAAGTCGCCGTCCAGCCAGTTCGCTGCAACACCCAGCGTCATCGCCGCGAGCCTGATAACCGGGCTCAACTCCGACTTGCCCGGCCTCGTCACCGCGCAAATGACGCAGAACGTCTATGACAGCGCGACCGGGCGTATATTGCTCGTCCCGCAGGGCGCGCGGCTGATCGGCACTTACGACAGCGTGGTCGCGTTCGGGCAGCGCCGTGCCTAGATCGTGTGGCAGCGACTGATCCTGCCCGACGGTGATTCGCTGCGCATCGACAACGCGCCTGCGACCGATGCGGCGGGCTATGCCGGGCTCGAAGACCGGGTCGATTTTTGCACCTGGTCGCTGCTGAAGGGCATCGGTTTCGCCACGCTGCTCGGGGTCGGCACCGAACTCTCGATCGGCGGCGAGAGCGATCTCGTCCGCGCAATCCGCGAAGCCACGCAGCAGAACGCCGCGCGAGCGAGCGATCAGCTCGTTCAACGCAATCTCGACATTCAGCCGACCATCACGATCCGCCCGCGCGCGTGCGCCTCGTCGTGCACAAGGATCTGGTGTTCGACACGCCAAACGGGGGAGGGCGCTGACATGGCCGATCTTCGCCTCGCCAAGCTCCCAGACCGCACGCCGGTCAAGCTCGCCATCCAGGTCACGCCCGATCTGCATCAGGCGCTGACCGACTATGGCGCGCTCTATGCGCTGGCCTATGGTCGCGAAGAGGCGGTCGCCGAGCTTGTCCCGGCGATGCTTGCGGCCTTTCTGGACAGCGATCGTGCATTCGCCAAGCGGGCACGCTAACGGTCATGGCGTTTGCCGACCGCCGCGCTTGGGCCTTTGAGCCGACCAAAGCGGACCCAATCAGCGTCCGCATGCCCGATGCGGTGCGATTGACCGGGCTTAGCCGTTCGAAGATGTACCAGCTAATTGCTGCGGGCGATATTGAGACCGCAAAGGTCGGCCGCTCGACGGTGATCCTGGTGCAAAGCCTGCGCGAATTCATCCAGTCCAAACGCGTCAGCCGCCGGTAATGTGGGTCCTACCCCCCAGATATCATTTTGCACATTTCGTCGCATATTTCAAAAACTGGGGTATCGAGTGGGGTATCGCTTAGGAAAATACTAAATCTTTTCAATACTTAAGAAGCCTTCTAGATCCCTCCTCCGCTACCATGTATCCAGGCACGCAGAATGTGACAGGGAAACATGGTGGGCTTCGCAGCATCCCCGCATCGCGGGCTGCGCGCAAAATTAATCATCCGAGGATAGAAGTTGTTCATCAGTGTAAGTTAGCCCGGAGTGTCCAAACATAAACTGACCGGGGTAGTTTCGATATGTTGAGCAGGCGATCGCTATTCCAAATGGATCTCGGCTCGGGCAATCCGGACCGGCCCGCACTGATCACGCAGCCGCGCGCAGACTGAGCCCAGCCGCA